>DASYPF010000139.1:0-7030 GCA_036006905.1 Acidobacteriota bacterium | reverse complement strand
CGATCAGGCTCGCAAAATTGGAACGTCCCGCATCGCTGTGTCAGCAACTGGGCGCTGGTGTAGTTGCAAAGTATTACATGGGCGCGCCGCTCCCTTCCGGTCGCGGCTCTGTGGGCGCCGGCGTCAACGCTGCCGCACACCGACCCAAACTGCGCGCGTGTTTTCTTCATCTGCCTCCGCGTCAGTATCCGCGCAGTTTTAGCCTCAGTTTGCGCGCCAGGCTCTTGATCGGATAGAGCGCCAAACTGAAGAAAAAACCGAACAGGTTGTTGCTCCGCACCAGCAATCGACCCAGGTCGAAGAGTTGGCTGCTATCGGGAAGCGCGCCCGCGACCAGCGAACAGGCGCCCTTGTAGCCGGCTTCTTGCAATAGCGACGACAGCTCGGGATGACGTTGTCCAAACGGATAACTAAAGACGCGGCTGCCGCCAGCCAATTGGGATTGCAGCGCAAGAAGCGATTCGCGTAACTCAGCAGCCGCCTCAGTTTTCGACAGATGAACGAGAGACCAGTGCCTCTTGCCGTGCGAGCCAATACTGATCCCAGTTTCATGCAACAAGGCCAGATCGCTCCAATCCAAGAGCGCTAAGCTTGGCACATCGTTGAGCCGATCCCATTCGTTTGTTTTCCCTACATAATCGGTAGGCACAAAAATCGTTGCCGCCCATCCAATTCGCTGAAGCACGGGCAATGCATTGTCCCGAACATTGCGATAGCCATCATCAAACGTGATACTCACAGTGGGCCACCAGGATGACTTTCCCTTTTGTATCTCGTCCACGATAGCGTCTACAGACTTATTTCGAAAACCCAGCGCGGCCAAAAGGCGCATCTGTTTCCGGAAAGCCTGCGGTTCGAGGAGCAAACCGGGAATGCGCGTCTGTCCGATTCCCACACCGTGATAAGCAAGGATAAAAATACTCCTGCAAAACAACACCAGATAACCGGCGAGAACGAGTACGCCTGCGATCAGAAAGAACATACTTCCCGGTAGACCCGCGACAGGCTTTCCGACACCACCCGGGTCGAAAAAAGATTTACAGCCCGCCGCCGCGCCAAAGTTCCCAGTTCGTGACGCTCCGCTGCATTTCGCCACAAGAAAGCCATCGCTTCACACAGTTGCCCCTCATCGCCAGGGGAGACCAGTTTTGCGGCGTTGCCAACAACGTAAGGAATGCCTCCGTTAACAGTGGTCACAATGGCTCGGCCGGCGCTCATCGCTTCCACCAACGCGTAGCCAAACTGTTCCTGAACTTCATTGAAAGGAACAGACGGATACACAAATGCGTTGCCCAGCCGATACCAGCGGTGAAGTTGGCTGTACGGAACGGGCGCGGCAATGAGAATCTTTTGCTCAAGCTCCCAAGACTCGGTGCAAGACCTTAACCAAGCTTCTTCTGGGCCCGAGCCTACAAGAAGCAGCTTCACTCTGGCCGCACTTGACTGTTGACAAAGGGAGCGGAACGCGCCGGCCAATTGCCGTATTCCCTTCTCCGCAACAAATCGGCCGATAAAGAGAAACACGAAATCATCGGAATGGATGCCCAGCCTTTCCTTTAACTCTTGATCCGCATCGCCCGGCGAAAAGCGGTCCACATCCACGCCCATAGGTTGGATCTCGATCTTGTTTTCGGCAATTCCATCTTTCAAAAGAGCATCGCGCGCGGCGTCGGAAGTTGCCAGAATTCGGGCGGCGATCCGGTAAGTCTCAGCGATCTCCCGCCGCAAGTTGGGATCTAATTTCCCCTGGTACGGTATCGTGTCCCAGTGTGTCACCACAAGCGGCACGTGGTACTGCCGGCAGGCTCTGGCTGCCTGTCGCGTATAGCTGTACCAGCCTTCAAAAGTGTGCACAACGTCGGACTTCCGTACGATTCCTCTCACGCCCGGCATGGGATAACGCTCACCCAACACCCGAGTACGCCAGGAATTCAACAGAGATCGGCCGGCAAACAGCCAGGCATCGGGGTAGCGACAGACGGTAATCGGCAGGCGGCAGTCGTCGAGGGCAAAGCGATTCTGCGGCAGAATGTAGGCGTGGAGATCGAAGCGATCGAGCAAGGGTTCGTAGTTTTGAGCTTCAAAAGGACCCAGGTAGGGGCCGCGCAGCAAAGCTACACGGAGACGTTTCATCTATTAACCTTCACTCGTTCCAACTCCGCCAGCATCGCGTCGAGCGCTTCAATGACTATTGCCGGTTCCAGTTTTCGAATGCACTTGAACGAGTACGGGCATTGAAATTCAGGCAGGCACGGACTGCAGGGCAAATCGCGGCGTACAACGCGATCCCTTGGCCCCAACGGCCCCCAGAGATTTTTGTTCTGGTAACCAAAAATAGCAAGCACGGGGGTCCCCACCGCGCCAGCCAGGTGCAGAGGTGACGAATCATTGTGCACAAGAACTGTGCTTTGTTGCAGGACCGCTGCTAGTTCTCTGAGGCTGAGGCGGCCAATCAGATCAACTTGCCGCCCATTCAAGGCTCGACGAAAATCATCAGCAAGATCTTTTTCGTCCTGACCTCCGAGTAGAATTACGCGCCATCCCGAGTGTTGTTCGACGTGCTGCGCCACTTCGACGAAATTCTCCACGGCCCATCGCCGCTTTTCCATCAGAACTTTGCTCGTTCCCGGATGGATTGCCACCAGAGTCTCCTTGTCCGCGTCGGCACCGGAATCCTTCAACAGCGCCCGGGCCTTTTCTCGCTCGGCAGGCGTGACCTGATAATGCAAACGGATTCGCTCCGGCTTGGTCAGGCCGAGTTCCGAAGCTGCCGCCAAGAAATACTGGGTGCGGTGGGAGGTCGGGTTGGTGCCGCTATCGGAATCCACTAGGTGAGTGAACATCCATGAGAGTCTTATCGGCTTGTAACCAAGGCGTACAGGCACTCTCGCCAGCCAAAAAGCCAAAGCGAGTTTCTCCGAACGGGAAAGGCAAATGGCGAGGTCGAACTTCTTCCGAACCACATCTTTCAGAAATCGTAAGTCAGCTGCTCGAGCCGTCCTGCCGCGGTCCGGCAAAACGTACAACTCATCTACCAGGGAAAGATTCGCAAGAACCGGCGCGGCCGCACTGCCAACCACGTAGGTTATGTGAGCCGCCGGATAGGCGGCTCGCAGACTCTCCAACAGTGGAGTGCTGAGAAGAACATCGCCGATCGCACCGAACAATGCGACTACAATGCGGGACACAGGTCGCAGTAGGGCTGACGAGTTGCTTCCGAGCTCAGCGCTCGATGTCGGTTTGTTTTTCACGAGATCGAAGATCCATTGAATTGCGCCTTCACGCCGGATGAAGAGCAGAGATACAAGCTTCAAAAGCCATTTCCGGCGTAATTTCCCTCAGGCAGGCATGCGTTCCGATCCGACAGTAACCCATGTTGCAACCAATGCAAGGCAGTGTGCCGCGCCGCAAAACTCGAGCCTTACCGCCCAGCGGCCACCATCGTTCCTTGACTGTCGGACCCATGAAGCTAAGCGTTGGTACATTCAGCAAACAGGCGAGATGAAGCGGACCTGAGTTATTGCAGATTAATAAATTCAACCGCTTGAGGACCGCCGCGAACTCTAGAATATCGCCCGACAGCCATACAGGTTGCGCGGTCTTATTGGATTGCTCGATGATTTTCTCTACCAAATCCCGTTCTTCTCTCAATCCCAGAACCAGACACTGATGTCCCCGTTCATGAATGATTTTCGCCAGGCGGCCGAAGTATTCTGGAGGCCAACGCTGCGTCCAGGATCGCGCTCCCGCATGGAGTCCCACACGCTTTTGCTGCGTGTTGTTGCCCGGCAAGTCGACAGGCAATTCCGGTATTTCAAGCGGCGCCAGCAGCGGCTGGTTCCCAACACCGAGAACTCTCAATGGACGTTGAAACCGATCTACCATGTGCTCGCGCTCTTGGGGTATCACGACATTGAAAAAACGCTCTCGGCCGGCATTTGCGAAACCAATTCGGATGGAAGCGCTGGTTGAAACCGCCAGTAATGCCGAACTTATATGGTAGTCGGTAGTTAGATCGATCGCCAATTGCCATTGATGCTTCCGGACTGTCTCCCTTAACTTGCGTCCCATTCCAGTCGATGAATCGAAGCTCAATTGGTGCCTGCAGGCCAATCGAAGCAGGGACTGATACTGGCCCGGCGCAACTACGCCCAGCGTTGCTTCAGGATAGGCTTGCCGCAGCAGGCGGAGAGATGGAATCTCCAAAGCAATATCTCCCAAACGCCGCTGGGAAATGACTAAAATAGAATTGAAACTGGTGGGAAGACTTCCCACAGGAGGCGGGCTTTTCCACAATTTCAAAATCGGGCGGCGCAGTCCTAGATAAATGCTTCTGAGCCTTGTGCGTGACTCGTCATTCGTCATGCGTCTTTTATTATAGGTCGCATGGGAGCATCAAGTCACCGCACCAGGCCCAATGCACCTTGTTGTCGTCTTGACTGGCCCTGCTGCCATCTGTTTAAGACGAGACAAACCCGAGGAGCCTTGGCAATAAACATGGGCTATTTCGTCACTCGCCGGCTCCGGTCATGGATGAATCGGCGGCGACAGCTCACAAATGAAAAGAGCGCTGCGGATTGGAATCAGGAATACCTCGGCGGACAATGGGAGTTTCTTTCAAAATGGGAAGAAATGGGCCGCTACTGGATCATTGCCGGCTATTGTGCCTTGCTCTCCCGTCCCTCGGTCCTGGATATCGGATGCGGCACCGGCCTTTTGGAAGAGAAACTGCGTTTAGTACCATATTCTTCTTACACCGGAGTCGACATTTCAGAAACCGCTCTCCGGAAGGCCCGAAGCCGGATTCCGCCAGCCTGCCAATTAATTTGCACCGACTTCCTAAATTCTTGTCTGAGAAAAAAATACGATATTATCGTCTTCAACGAGGTGTTTCTTCCTGGAATGCGGGCGGTCGAAATTCTTGAAAAGTATTTTAAATTCCTCTCTCAGGGTGGACGGATCGTCCTTTGCGCCTTTGATGGCCGCAATCACAAGGCAAGAGAGCCTTTCTGGAAAGAAATCAGGCAACATCTCAACGTTGAAGACTGCTCTCGAATAGAGCATTTGGAAAGCCACAAACGATGGACCATCGCGCTGATTGCGCCGCACTCGGATTTGTAGGTGATACGACTAGTTCCCGCTTGCGCCTATTGTTTCATTGTCTTGCTGTTTTTACCGGCAGTATGGAGATTCAAGAGTCTAGAGCGAGATCCTACTTCTGTTTCGGGTGAAGTGGGCACCTGGATTGACCCTGGCCACTACATTTACAATGCGCGCTCACGAGCTTTGTTCGGCGAGTGGAGAGCTGACGAAGGGACCAGTCTTTATCTCACACCCGGATACTCCTTCCTACTGGCTCTTTGGTTCTACTTCGTCGGTGCGGGCTACGCGCAAGCGGCTTTGCTGTCAGTCATCGCAGGTCTGGTATTGATTGTCGCGACAGCCGTCTATGCAAGAGCGGCCGCGTCGGCAGAAGGTAACGATCTACCGGGATTTTGGGCGGCAGGCGCTGCCCTCACTTTCCTGCTGCTCTCTTATGTAATGTGCGCGGTGCAGCATATCCCCAAGGGTGACATCGAGTCGGTAGCCGTCTGTTCCCTAACGGCCCTTGCATTCGCAAAACTTCAGTCGCGCGAGCCCAGTACCGGAGGAGCCAAGTCTACATTTACCGCCTTGGCGGCGGGCTTTGGCGTTGGCTTCGCGCCTTTCATGAAGACCTATTCAGTACAATTTTCAGCGGCTTGCGTCATCGCTTGGATTGTCAGTTATTACCTGCTCAGCTCTCAATGGAAGAGAGTGTGGCGGCGTACCACACCTTGGGTAGGTTTTGGTTTTGTACTCGCCCTTCTGGTCTGGGCTGGCTGGGCGGTCTGGCTGCTCAAGCTAAACGTATTTCAACGCGCGGGCAGCGAGTCTCTGCGTGTAATTGGAATTGTGTTGCCCTTTTTGCCGGCCCGCGGTCACCCATCCGGTCAGATTTGGACCACCTTTTCAGTATGGAGGTTTTTGCAGTCAAACGTTTTTTACCGGCACCCCGTGGAGTCCTTGCTCACTACTTTGGCAACTGCCCGCTTTGTCTTCTCAAGGAAGTGGAACTGGCCGCTTCTCTTAGCCTTCACCTGGCTGGTGGTGGGAGTAATTGCCATGAGCATCATGTCGAAAGCTCCGACTCGCTACCGGTTATTGTCGGTGCCGCCCGCTACTGTTTTGGCGGCGTGTCTCTGGACAGAACTGGCCACCCAGAAAATGGAGCGACTGGGGCGAAGGAAGGATCTTTTAACCTACACGTTTTCTGCTGCGGTCCTAGCCTATGTTGTCCTTTATAGCGCCTCCATTCGGGTACCCGCAGCACAGTGGATCTCAAACCGTTTCGTTTTTCTGTCGTTGCTGGTTTGTGCAGTTCCCATTCTCGCCATTTTGACCGGAACCGCCTTGAAACGAATACCACACCGATGGCTTGCAATTCTCCTTGCTGCCATAATGGCCGCAGTCGCTCTTCCGCAGTGGTGGATTGGGGAGCGTTCTACCAGTTACGAACTGCGCAACACTGCCAGGCATATTGTCGAGAGTTATCCTCACGAAATCCTTGGCCAGTGGTGGGGTTCGGAATTGGCGCTGTGGACAAATTCGAATGCATATCTGGAATGGACGCCTGCCGCTTTGCAGCATGTGACGATCATCGTGGGAGAAATTGAGGATTTAAGCCAATCTCCTCTGAAATGGCATGAAATCGAACGCGTGCAAATCAAACCAGGCAAGGAGACGATCACTTTGATTCTCGGAAAAGTGGACAGGTAGCCGAGGTTATTCGCCGAGATTTTGATCGTCGTTTTCGGAATTCGCGGTTGAAGGCCGGCCACGTCCACGATCACGTCCACGTCGACGTACGTCGATGTCCACGTCACTGCTGTCCAAATTAGCTGCGGAAAAGGATCAATTTGGACGGACGAAGCTATTGAAAGGAAAGGGACGATAATTCTTGGTGAACTCCAGTTTTCCCGCCCTCGAACGATGCTGTCCAAATTGGAGT
>DASYPF010000138.1:0-9732 GCA_036006905.1 Acidobacteriota bacterium | reverse complement strand
TTTGTATGTCACACAGTCACACCAATCTGCTCTATCACATCGTTTTTGCAACCAAAGGACGAAGGCCATTAATGCCCCGCCAGCACTGGGAGCGCATCCATCAGTATTTAGGCGGACTGGCACGGGGTCTTGGCGCCATCGCTCTGCAGGTGGGAGGCGTGGACAACCATATCCACACCTTAAACAAAATTCCTCCAACCATGGCCATCTCAGATTTCATCGGGAAATTAAAATCGAACTCCTCAACTTGGATGGAACAGATTTGTCCTCATTTTGGGTGGCAGGAAGGATATGGGGCAGTTAGCGTGAGTCCTTCTCAAGTTGAGCGCACCCGACGATATATTGCCAATCAGGAGGAGCATCACCGCAAGGTGAGCTTTGCTGAAGAATGGGCCAAGCTGTTGAAGGTAATGCGCAAGGGCGAGGATTAGAGCTACCGGTATTCTGTCGCCCGCCTCAAAAAACGGGCCGGGCTCATGGCGTGGAAAAATGGGCAGTCCCAGGGCTCCGCAAGCTCCGCCCTGGGCTTTATTCTTCCGCCCAGCCAAAAAGCGGCCGGACTCGTCCACTTTCAAGGACCGAAAAAATGTAGAAACTCCAGGGACCGCGCAAGCGGTCCCATTAGGTTCGGCAGGCATCAATGCCTCAATTCAGGGCGATGGCTTTGTCTTGTGAGGTAAGAAAATGCAGGTGGTCTCCAGTCCCAGTAACGTCAATGGAGGGCGGCCGAGGAATTTGGGAGAAAAAATGAAAGGAGAAATGGGACCGCTTGCGCGGTCCGATTTGTGGGGGCATCGCTAACCGGGGGTGGCGCGCGCAGCGCACGCCACCCCCGGCTACTGCTTTTAGTCCGCTTCGCGGACATGCGCGCGCCATAGGCGCGGCGGCTGAGGCTTGGAGGAAACCTGGTAACGATTCTCTGTCAAGGGAGTAAGAAGCCCTCCGGGAAAAGGCCTAGCAAGTCATCCCGTATCAATCGAAGTGGAGTTATGGGGCTATGGAATAACTAGGAACCCACTCCGCAGCATCTTGCGCCTGTCTGCTGCCTCCTGCCTTCTGCCTACCGCCTCCTGCCTCCTGCCTCCTGCCTACTGCCTACTGCCTACTGCCTACTGCCTCCTGCCTACTGCCCTCTGCCTTTCGCCTTCTGCCTTCCGCTTTTCGCCTCTGCCCCCGGCCGTCTGCCTACTCCTTACTTACCGCATCACGCGGCACCAGCGACACGTACCCGATATCCAGGTGCAGATGGTCATCCGCGCAGCCGGCATCGTGGCCGTAGGGTCGCGACCAGAACGACGGCAGTTTTTTGGCTGCGATTACGCCGTAGCGTTCAATCTTTTCCTGATCGTCCAGGTAATCCTCACCGATTCGGTAAATGTTGACCGCCGTCGCCCAGCAGTGTGTGGACGCGTTCTTGGAAAGCTCATGCGCGGGAGAACGGTAGCCGCCATTTGCCGCGACGTGAACGACCGTGCCGACCTGTTCGCGAAAGACTTGAAGGTGAACGGCCAGAAGCGTCACGGCGCAAGGAACATATTTTGGGAATAAGCGCATCGCTTCCGTTTCACGAAGATCGACATTAATGAATTCCCAAAGCGCGAAATGTGGAGTGAGCTCGGTTTTCAAAGCCATATCCCACGAGTCAATCTCAAAAAAAAATCGAGGGAGGCGCCGGCTGCGTCCCTGAGCGTCAGCCAACAGTTCTGCCGGTTTTAGGGCATTTCGGTATTGCTCGGGTAGTTCCAGCCCATCCACAACCTTCAGAGGCAGCGCCGGCGTGTCATTCATTCCGTTTTCCTCGCTCATCCTTACCCGAGCCAGATGCCTCCGACGCGGACATCGAGCCGGTCAGGTGTTCATAGATGACTTTCGAAATTTTAGATACCGCATCCCTGGCTCGGTTATTCTCAGGATGTGACTGGGTAAGTATCGCCAGCGCATACGGCTTGCGCTCGGGCAGGAACACCAGTCCGGCATCATGAGCGACTGTGGAGATCTCCCCGGTTTTATGCGCGACCCTGGCATCAGCGCGTATCGGATAGGGCAGGCCGGCGGGAATTCCACTTTTGAATTCCTGCCGGTGCAGGATTTCGAGCATTCTTCCGGATGCCTCTGAAGAAAAGGCATGGCCTTCCTGAATGAGACGAAACAGCCGGATCATTCCGTTGGCGGTGATCCGGTTGTTGATGTTTGCCTCAAAGGCTCGTTCATCTTCGACTCCCCTCCTCAATTCGATCCCTTCCAGGTGAAGACGCTCGAGCATGCATCGCCCGTATTCGACGCCCACTAGATCCAGTAAAAGGTTGGTTGCCAGGTTACTGCTGGTAGCGATCATATGATGCGCCAGCTCGCCTACAGTCATGGTCTTGCCGATTGCAGCTTGAACCGTAGAGTTAGAGTCGCGCGCCGACTCGACCCGATACGGTCGACCATCTGCCGCGCTCAGAAAACGATTGCGTACGTGGAGTCGGGAACGCAGTGTAAATCGCCGCTCTTCAACAGCTCCGAAGACAGCCAGCAGTACTGCTACTTTGATTGTGCTTGCAGCGTGGAACCATTCCTCAGCCTGATAACCCCACTGCTCTCCAATTTCGTAATCGAAAAAGGCCGCTGCAAGCCTTTCGACTTCGGCCTCCTGCCCAATCTGCCGCAACATGGATTGCAAGCTGTTCTGGGAATCCATGTTTTCAATATACTGTGGAATGATTTGCGATAATCAACTTTTTAGGACTGATTCCACCGTCGCTACAAGCACGGGATTGATTATGACGAACGCTACTTGTGGGGCTGAGTCAATCGTCGCTGCGCGACGAATTCTTTTTTTTAACCTCGGATCCCCGGCCTTGAAAGGCCGGGCTAAGGTCAGACGCCGCTGACGCGGCACCGCGGACGCGACTATCCACACTCTTTTCATTAGAATTGACAGTACTACTTATGACAATTGACAACAACTGGCAATTAGTTCACTGGGTGCACATAAGGTTCACAAAATGGTCAAATTTTGAAGCAGCACCGAGGCCACCATGGGGCTTGTCCCCATGGGGCCGTGATTGGAAACTAACTGTATCGCAACTTACGTCTCCCGCCACCACGGGGCTTGTCCCCGTGGAACGATGACCTCCGACTATCGAGTGAACGATTTCAAAGTCGGCACTGCGCACCGGCGCGACCGATTAGTTTTTCAATCATCGCTCCACGGGGGCAAGCCCCGTGGTGACGCAGGAGCAACGGCCGCTCTTAGTTTTCAATCATCGCTCCACGGGGACAGGCCCCGTGGTGGCGGTATGAGGTCGCTCGCTACCACTTGGCAACTGACAACTGACAACTGACAACTGACAACTGACAACTGCTTCAGCGAGGCGACTATGAAAAATTACGGTATCGGAATTGTGGGAGTTGGCTGGGTGGCCGGTGCGCACATCGAGGCGCTTAAGGCGATCGAAGGGGTAGATGTAGTCGCCGTCTGTTCGCGGCGACGCCTGGATCCCGCCGAGCTGAAAAGGCGATTTGGAATCCCGCTGAAAGTCTACAACAAGTACGATCAGATGCTCGCGGATCCCACTGTGGACGTCGTTGATATTTGTACCGAACATCCGGCGCATCCGGCTCAGGCTATCGCCGCCGCTCGCGCCGGAAAGCATCTGATCATTGAAAAACCGATTGCGCTGACGCTGCGCGACGCCGAAGCGATGCGCAAGGAAGCGAAGCGGGCCAAGGTGCAAGCATGCGTTTGCTTCGAGTGCCGGTACAGCGGACATTTTCGACTGATTCGATCGCTCATCGACCGTGGCCTGCTCGGTGAGATCCACTACGCGGAGGTCGATTACTACCATGGAATCGGCCCCTGGTACGGGCAGTACGGTTGGAATATCCGAAAAAAGAAAGGCGGGAGCAGCCTGCTTACGGCCGGTTGCCACGCGCTGGACGGCCTGCTGATGTTTATCGACAGCCCGGTGCGTGAGGTCTTCGCTTACGCGACCGTCTCAAGCCACGCTGACTTTAAGAAGTACGAATATCCTACGACGACAGCCACTATTTTGCGTTTTGCCAACGGCGCCGTGGGAAAAGTCGCATCCGTCATCGACTGCCTGCAGCCTTATTACTTTCACATCCATCTGGTAGGAAGCGCGGGAAGCCTGCTGGATGACAAGTTCTATTCAGAAAAGCTGCCCGGCCTGAATAAGAAATGGAGCAAGCTGGAGACATCGCTGATCGATTCAGGTGATGTTAGCGATCACCCCTATCGCACGCAGTTTGACGCCTTCTTTAGAGCGCTACGAGCGGGTAAAGCAATGGAAGGGACGGATCTTGCAACGGCCTTTGAAACACACCGCGTGATCTTTGCCGCCGATCAGTCGGCGGCGACGGGCAAGGTGGTAAAGCTGTAACGCAGTTGTCAGTTCTCAGTTGCCAGTTCTCAGTTGCCAGTTGCCAGTTGTCAGTTGTCGGATGAGTCTTTGTAGGCCCGCTAAACGATTGCAGTTCCGCTAGTTTTGCGCTTTCTCACTTTTCTTTCGCAAAAATTAGCCCTGGGCAGTTATGTAATCAGAGCCATCCGATCATTGGCTCGCAAAGGAGAAACGATGGGTCAATCTTATAAGGACCTGGTTGCGTGGAAGAAGGCCATGGAACTGGTCACCGAGGTTTATCGATCTACAGGAGCCTTTCCAAGGGAAGAGACTTACGGGCTCACAAGCCAGCTTCGTCGGGCGGCGGTTTCGGTTCCTAGCAATATTGCGGAAGGACAGGGGCGCAGGTCGAAACGAGAATTCCAACAGTTTCTGGCACAGGCAAGGGGCTCATTGCATGAGATGGAGACGCAGATTCTAATCGGTCTCAACCTTCACTATCTGAGCCAATGTGAGTCAACTTCGCTGTTGGATCGTTCGGCGGAAGTGGGGAGAATCATCAACGGTTTAATCGCATCGTTGAAGAATTAAAAAGAGAAACGGGCAACTGACAACTCTCTCCCACTGGCAACTGGCAACGGAGAACTGGCAACTGACAACTGGCAACTGGCAACTGAGAACTGGCAACTGAGAACTGGCAACTGGCAACTGCTTTTCACCGCCTAACCCCAAACGGAGACGGCTGCGGATTATTCTTCAACTCTTCGAACTTTGCAAAAGCGGCGCGGGCCTTTTCCCGGTCGTTGATCTTGTTGTAGTAGCGTCCCAGCACGTAATACGCTTCTGTGTAATTAGGATCCAGTTTGATGGCCGTGTTGAGCTCGCGCTCAATTTCATCTGAGTTTTCTTTCTTCAGCAGCGCGCCGGCATACTTTAAGTGAGTGTAGGGAAGCCCCGGATCGTTGCGCGTTCCACGATAAAGCCACCCGATTCCGTCTTCGTATCGTCCTTCGCTGACTAAAAGCTCGCCCAGGTCGGCGAAAGGCCAGCCATAAACAATCTTTTTGCGTTCGATGATTTCAACGGCTTTGCGAAAGTTTTTTCGGCTCTCCTCAAGGTCCCCATTTCCTTGAAAGCAGAGCGCCATGAAGTAACAGGCGCGATAGTGCTCCGGATCGAGTCGCAGCGCTGTTTTGAGGGCGCCGACCCCTTCTCGGTAATTCTTCATCTCGTAGTAATATCGGCCCAAATGATAATGCGCATCAGGATCATTGGGGTTGCGCGTAATGGCGGCGTCCAGGTTTTTCCTGAATCCATCGTAATCCTTAAGCATGAAGAGACTGAGCGCGAGAACTTTGTAGACCTCAGCCTTCTGATTCCCCTGAGTCAAGCTCTCTGAAGCCAGGCTGCTGGCAAGCTGAAAATTACCGGTCCGGAACGCGACGGCCGCTGCCAGAAAGGTAACCTCTGAATCCTGAGGAAAGAACTTGCGCAATACTTGAATCTGTTCGATTGCTTCTTTCCAGCGTGCCAGGCGCATCAATGTATCTACCAGGGCTTCGCGCGCGGCTTTGTTTTTCTCCTCGATTTGCAGAATGACTTTCAATGTAGATATTGCAGGCTCCAATTCGCCCCGGTCGCGCTCCTGCTGAGCTTTCTGCAACAGTAACTGGACGTCTGGTTGTTGAGGTTCTGGTCGCTGTGTGTCGGGCAGGCCCTGTGCCTGTAAGGGCACCGCCAGCAATCCGACAAGCAGGCTTTGGCGCAGTATTGTGAAGAAATTCACCGCCATTGAAAACTCACTTCAAGTCCTGCAGAGCCGCTTTCACCTTGGGAATGATATCCCGGTACTTGACCGGATCCGCTTTTTCCAGGAATTTCTTGTAGTAGCTTCTGGCCTGCTCCGTTTGTCCGGCTCCCTCGGCCAGTAGCCCCAGGTTCATGTAGACTTCGGTCAGATTTGGATTCAACTCGACCGCTTTTTGAAAGTATCCGCGGGCAAGATCGGATTGATTACGCTGGATTTCCAAAATTCCATAGAGATTATACGCTGCCGCGTGGCGATTGTTCTGCGCTAGAATCGAACGCAAGGCCCGTTCGGCTTCGTCCAATCGGCCAAGCTGCAAATAAGTGTTGGCCAAGTTCTCGAGCGTCTGTAAATCAGTCGCATTTATCTTTGCCGACTGCTCCAGGAGCTGCGCCGCGCGGTTCAAATCTCCCAACCGCACGTAAATATTTCCCATCTCCGCGTAGGTGCGATCCGTGTCGGCTTTGTTTTCAACCGCCTGCTGGTAGACGCGCAGCGCCTTTCGGAATTCCTTCATCCGCTGAAAGCAGAGCCCCAGGTGCCGGTAAAGAAGGGGATTGGTGGGATCCTGGGGCAACAAATTCTCCAGCAGCGGGACGGCTGCGGCAAAGCGATCATGATTGATCAAGTCGGCCGCGCGGTCCATGCTCTGCAGGACAAGAGTGCGATCTTTAGGGTCGGGTCCCGACATGTCAATGCGCAGCTCGCGACGCGCGCCCGCGCTTGCGTACCCAAGTGACTGCAACTGCTGGCGGGTCTGTTCATCAACTGGACGAAGCTCCACCTTTTCAATGCTCCTGGGCGGCCCGGTGATCTCCCAGATTTTCTTTTGCAGTTGATCGGCGACCGTGGGATTCTGTGTCACCACGTTTTTGCTCTCGCCGCGGTCGGACGCCAATTTATAGAGCTCCGGTTTGGGAGCAATGATGACTTTCCACTCATCGGTACGCATGCCGCGCAGTTCCGACCAGCCCAGATGCGTCTTTGGGTAGAGGGTTTCCATGAAGGAATAATTTGTCCGCACCAGTTGTCCCAGCGCGATGGCGGGCATCAAGCTTGTCCCCTGAACTCGCCCTCCATTAGAGATTCCGAGATAATCGGCGATGGTGGGCATCACATCGATCGAGCGAACCTGCTGCGTCACGACCCGCTCGCCGGGCACTCCAGGTCCGGCCAGGATCAGCGGCACGCGCATCGTAGAGTCGTAGAGAAAAACACCATGAGTGTTTTCTCCGTGCTCGCCCAGACTTTCACCGTGATCGGAAAGAAGCATTATCAGCGTGCGATCCTGAAGATGCTGATCGGCCAGCCCCTTTAGCAATTGGCCGATCTGCGCATCGGTGTAGGCGACTTCACCTCCATAGAGGTCCTTTCCGGCCCGTGAACGGAAAGGTTCGGGAGGATCGTAGGGAAAATGCGGGTCGTAATAGTGAACCCAGAGAAAAAAGTTTTTGCCAGGCTGGATGCCGAGTCCGCGTGACGCGCTGCTTTTCAGCCAGTCGACAGCGCGCCGCGTGACAACATCACCATGAATTTCGGCGACCACACCGGGAAGTCTCTCGCCGGGATCTTGCCCCATCATGTCATCGTTGTAGTTATTGAAGCCTCGATTCAAACCAAAATGGCGATTGAGCACTGCGGCGCCGATAAAAGCAGCCGTTTCAAATCCCGCGTCGCGTGTGATAGTGGCTAGTGTTGGGATCGTCCCATCCAGAACAAAGCCGCCGATGTCGCGAATTTTGTGCGCCTGCGGATAGGCGCCCGTCAAAATGCAGGCGTGCGACGGAGGAGTGAGGGGAACCTGGGCGAACGCGTTCGCGAAGCGCACGCCGCGCGCGGCCAACGCGTCAATGTTGGGGGTGGGTGCCTTCTTGCCGCCGTAGCAGGACAGATAATCAGCGCGCAGCGTGTCGATGGTAATTAGAAGAACGTTGGCGTCTCTGCGGGGAGAACCGGACGCCGCGTACGTCCCAGGAGAAACGGTCTGCGAGCAGGCGCCCGACGGCAACACCAGAGCGCTCAGAAGCGCAAGACTCACATGAACGGCAAGTTGATACCGAGGCTTCCCCATGTGTAGGAATTTACCACGTCAGGTGGGTCAAAGTATAACAATGTCAGAGCCCGGAGCGTTAGCGACGGGTCCCGCCCACGTGACAATCTGCGGGACCCGTCGCTTACGCTCCGGGCTCTGACATCGGTGGCGCCTGCGGTGAACACTTGTGAATAATCCCGGCTCAGGTGCGTGGGTGCTCGCGGGAGGCCGTGGGGCGCACAACCGTACGCCCCACGGCGTCGCACAAACATCTTCCTTAAAAATTAATCCGCGCCTCTACCTGAAGATTGCGCGGACCATATGCGGGGCCGGTGATTTTGCCAAACAACGGATTGGTGATGTTGGTGACCGGATTGCCTCGTCCCGCGCGGTTGAAGGCGTTGAAGAAATCACCGCGCACTTCAAAGTTAGCCGTCTCGGTGAAATTGAAGCGCTTCCGGATTCCAATATCCTCGCCCACCCGCGCTGGCCCGCGCACATTGGGAAGAATCCGAGGAGCTGTACCCAAGCGCAGCGGTACTCCGTTGGGCGAGCGTGGAATCTGAGCAAACGCTGCAGGGTTAAGATAAAGCCCTCCGCCCGTGCCCACCACAACCGGAGCTTTGCTATCAAGAATCTGCGGCACTCCTGGCACCACATCAGGACGGAAGGTGCCGTTGAAAATGGCGTCGGTGCGGAACCCACCAGTATCGATCGCAAGAGGCCCGCCGGAGCGGTAGTTGTGAATTCCGGTCACCGTCCACCCGCCAATAAGAAAATTGAGGACGGAGTTCTACAGGTCTAAAACTCTTCCTCTTCCAATCGGCAGATCATAAACCCAGGTGAGCTTTAAAAACTGAGGAACGTGGTACACAGTAACCGATTTTTCAAGCTTCCGGCTGTAGACATCCTGCGGGCTTCGGGCATCAATAGCACTGTCGGAACCAACCACAAGCGCCTTCGAGAAAGTATAAGCTGCGAGGACCGCCAGGCCTCGGGTGAGGTGGCGCGTGGCCGTGATCTGTAATGAGTCGTAGTGGGAAGTCCCGAAGTTTGCAAAGATTTGACGCACGCCGGAATACTGCGGGAATGGACGTAGTGCCTGACCCACGGTTCCCCTGAACCCATCATACGGCGAAGGGACCAACCCGGAGTTGGCTGAAAGCTGCTCCAACAATTTGTCGCCCAACGCCAGAGCGCTGATTGGTGCCTGGTTAAGAGCATCCAGACCGCCGGATTCCAGCCTCGTCCCCTTGTTGCCGATGTAGCTGACCTCCACCACGGTGGAGGCGGGCAGTTCGTATTGAATCCCAAAGTTGTAGTTTTGAGTGTATCCGACCCGGTTGGAATCGGGGGCGATGTATGCGATTCCCTGGCCGTTTGCCAACGCCGGGTTTTTGTTTGGCAGCGTGCCTTGAAAGTCCGGGTATCGGTCATGCAAAAACATGACAGGGTCCTGAGGAAAACGCAGCGCGACGTTCGTTGTTGAAAGGCTGATGCTTCCATTAAAACCCAACGTTCCTGGAAAGTCGAAGCCGTTGGTG
>DASYPF010000137.1:0-8267 GCA_036006905.1 Acidobacteriota bacterium | reverse complement strand
CTTCGCACCTTCGCGGTGAGTTTTTCAGCATCCTGCTAATGACCGACAATGATCAATGAGATAGCCGTTGACCGACTGATGACTGTTGACCGATGACTTCATCCGCTTACGCGCACGCCTCTGCTTTGGATTTTGACCCTTCGAGATTAAAATACGGATTCTTTTGCCGCGTATGGAGGGCCCGCTTGCTTACGCGCGCGGCTCAGACTATGGACGTTACTTCCACAGATGTAAAATCCGTCATTGAAAAACTGTTCTTCCGCGGCGGTCAACCTGCGTCAGTAGCTCTTGACGCCGATCTGCTCGCCACTGGCGTGTGCGATTCCATGGGATTGGTGACTCTGGCAGCAAAGTTGGAGGAACGCTTCGGGATCAGAATCAAAGACCAGGAAATAACGCGAATCAACCTGGGTTCGGTCAAGCGCATTATCCGCTTTCTCTCCGCTAAGGGCGTGCAGGTAAGAGAATGAAGCCGCTCTCGGCAGCTTCGACACTGACATCGGCCCTTCGAGAGCGGCTTGCAGAGACGCCCGAGACGCCGGCATGCACTCTGATCTTCCTGGAAAAGCCGGAGGAAAGTTATTCTTTGTCTCAATTTCTCACGCGTTGCTCCGACTACGCCCGGCATCTTCAATCTGTCGACTCCACGCAGGAACAACTGGTTTGTATCTGCCTTTACCACGGATTGGATCTGCTGGCGGCTTTCGTGGGCAGTTTTCTCGCCGGACAGATTCCAACGATGATTGCTCCCCCTTCTCCGCGAATGGAGAAAGAAAAATACACTTCCTCTTTCACCAAAATTGTCGAGCACCTGCATCCTCGATTCTTTATTACCGATCGGGCGACGCTCGGAGGATTGGCTTCGCTCAGCGCGGAAGGACCCGCCGGCTGCGAGCTGATTTATCAGGAGGATGTCTCCCCGAGCCAAGCGAGGAGTCCCGAATCAAGCTGGGTAAGCCCGGCGCCGGAATCAACGGTGCTGATTCAGCACTCTTCGGGCACAACCGGGCTGCAGAAAGGAGTTGCGCTTAGCCACCGAGCCGTGCTGACACAGGTACACCACTATGCATCGATACTGGATTTGAGCGCGCAGGACAAAATTGTTTCATGGCTTCCCTTGTACCACGACATGGGGCTGATCGCCTGCTTTCTGCTTCCCTTGCTGTGCCGCGTCCCCTTTGTTCAATTGTCTCCGTTTGACTGGGTGTTGCGCCCTGGGATGCTCTTCGATGCAATCCACAGGCACCAGGGCACGCTGTGCTTCCTTCCAAACTTTGCTTATGAGTACCTGCGCTCATCGGTGCGGCACAGCCAAATGTCGGGTATCTCCATCGCATCTGTGCGCGGTTTAATCAATTGCTCGGAGCCGGTGAGGGCGGAAACACATCGACGTTTTGCGCAAACGTTTGGAGCCGCGGGAGTCACTCCAGAAAAATTGTGGAGCTGCTATGCGATGGCGGAGAATGTCTTTGCCGTGACGCAATCCTCCGTGGAGGACCAGATGAAAGTGGACGTAGTGCGCCGCGCCGCTTTTACCGAAAAACATCTCGCCTTGCCAGCCGATGCGAATGGAGACGAGCAGAGATTTGAGTTTGTCTCTTGCGGACCTCCCATACCGGGAACTTGTATAGAGATCCGTGACGATATTGGAAACCGCTGTGATGAGCGATCCGTCGGCGAAATATGCATCCAGGGGGACTCGCTTTTCAGCGGGTACTATCGCCGGGACGACTTGACGGAGGCTGCTTTCACCGGCGACCGGTGGTATAAGACGGGAGATTTCGGTTATCTGGCCGGCGGCGAACTGTACGTGACGGGCCGAAAGAAGGACCTGATCATTGTTCAGGGTCGCAACTTCTATCCTTCCGATATTGAGGCCATTGTTTCTGAGACCTCCGGCGTCGTGCCGGGCCGTGTGGTTGCTTTCGGGCTATTTGAAGAGCGGTTGGGGACAGAATCCATAGTGGTGCTGGCCGAAACACCGGCCACTGCGCTAGACGAACTGGAACAGATCAGTTCCACCATCCGCAACGAGGTGGCGCAGCAACTGGACTGCACGCTCGGCTCCGTATATCTCCTTCCTCCAAAATGGCTGGTCAAATCAACCGCTGGAAAAATAGCGCGGGCGGATAATAAGAGGAAGTTTTTACGGGAATTGCGGCCGGGAGGTACGCTGCAGGCACACGGCCGCGCACCGTAGCATGGCCTCCTCTGTAGCTGTCGGTGGCTTGGCTGAAAAACGAAATTTTAGGACACGGGAAACGCGGAAAACACGGACTTAAGCTGAATTCTGGAGCATGAAGGCACGCCGGCAAAACTGTAAATTCTTTGGAAACTCGGGCCGGCGTGCCTTCATGCTCCAGAATTCAGCTTTTTTCCGTGTTCTCTGTGTCTTCCGTGTCCCAAAACTCGCTTCTAGCAATGCATTCATAAGACTATAGAGGAGGCCATGCTACCGCGCGCGGCCGTGTGCCTCTACGTTGAACTCAAATGATTTTCAGCTCAAACATATTCATGTTTGGATTCTTGCCGATAGTGCTGCCGCTTTATTTCCTGCTGCCGCAGAGATTTCGAAACCTTTTCTTATTCCTGTGCAGTGTATTTTTTTGGTTCTGGGCAAACGGAGCGATTGTCCTGGTATTCCTCCTGAGCTCGGCGGTAACTTACTGCTCCGGACGCATTATTGCCCGCTCTAACCCCAAGCGGGCCAGAGCAGCTCTGGCTGCGACGATCCTTATCAATCTGGCAATTCTGATCTACTACAAATATTTCAATTTCCTTTGGAGCCAGTTGGCTCTGCTTCTTGGACTTTTCAGCCTTCATCTGAGCCAACCCGCAAAGATTGCGCTTCCCATTGGAATTTCCTTTTTTATTTTTGAAGCGATTTCTTATTCCGTTGAAATTTACCGAAAAGCCGAGAACCCCGCGCGGCGCTTCACCGATTTCGGCGCGTACTTGGGTGCGTTCCCCCATTTCGTCGCGGGACCGATTGTCCGGTTCTCCGATGTCAGTGACAAACTCCGGAGTCGTCCGGTAACGGTCGATCTTTTCTTTTCGGGTATTTGCCGCTTTGCGCAAGGCTTGGGGAAAAAAGTTTTCCTGGCCAACACGCTGGGACGCGCAGCCGACAGAGTTTTCGACTTGTCTTCGGCCCAACTGACCACCCCTCTGGCGTGGCTTGGAATTCTCTGTTACACGTTGCAGATTTATTACGACTTCTCCGGTTACTCGGATATGGCGATCGGGTTGGGACGGTTCCTTGGCTTTACTTTCCCCGAGAATTTCGACCAGCCATACCGATCGAAAAATATTACGGAATTCTGGCAGCGCTGGCACATCACGCTCGCCACCTGGCTTCGAGATTTTCTTTTCATCCCGCTGGGGGCAAATCGAAAGGGGCCGGCTCGAACTTACCTAAATATATTTATCGTGTTCTTTCTTTGCGGATTATGGCATGGAGCCGCCTGGACTTTTGTGGTCTGGGGCGTCTATCACGGAGTACTGCTAATCGGCGAGCGCGCGCTTAGGAATCGTTTCCACTTCCAGACGTCGGGCATTCCGGGGAACGTTTTGACGTTTCTACTTCTGATTATTGGGTGGGTCTTCTTTCGCTCTCAAAGTTTGAAGGCTGCCTGGAGCTTCCTTGGCGTTATGTTCAGCCTCAAGATTCAGCCTTCACAGTTCCAATTTTTCCCTTTCCGCTACTATCTCGAAAATGACGTCCTGATTGCCATCGTTCTGGGCGCCATTTTCGCCTGGTTTCCTGCGGAGAATTTGGAATTGGATGCGGTCAAGCGCGCCGCCGGCTGGACCGTCCTTCGCGCCAGCGTGGCGCTGCTGCTGATACTTTACGCGGCGACTGTCTTGTCGACAGTCGGCTTTAACCCCTTCATCTACTCTCGGTTCTAAATTGACGCGACGAATTCAGATCTCCACGATAGTAAGTTTCTTTGTAATCCTGGCAGTTCCTTACATTCAGGAACAATTCCATATCTTCAAGTACGCCCCCGTCCTGGAATACAGACCCAAGAAGACGCGGCCCACTGACTTTCGGGCAATGCTGTCGCCGGGCAATCCGTTTTCGCGCAAGTACGAGGAATATTTCGATGATACCTACGGCTTGCGCGATCTGTTGATCCGAACCAAGAATCAAATCGATTACTCGCTGTTTCACCGATCCGACACAATAGTCATCGGGCGCGACGATTGGCTGTTTTATAAGTCAGTCGTCGAGCAAGGCGAGGTATATATCGAGATGAATCCACCGGACAGCTTCGACAGGCTGTTCAGAAGAATCGTGAATTTGAACAAGATGCTCAAAATAAAAGGAATCACCATGGTGGTGGTTCCGCTGCCGATGAAAAATACGGTCTATCCGGAGTTCGTCCCGGATTCGACGGCCAGGAGGCCCAATCCTAGTGGGTTCCAAAAATACCGAGCCTTTCTGCGCCAACATTCGGAAATTGTCACCGTCGATGGGCAATCCATATTGGAAGCGCTTAAGACTTCATTCCCCGTGTTTCACAAAACCGACTTCCACTGGAACGATGTCGCAGGATTTTGTGTCGCCCGTGAACTGATGAACAAGTTGGGACATCTGAGCGGCGTAGGTGACGCATGGGACCTGCCACTGGAGATTAAAAAGGAACGTTATAAAGTGGGAGGTGAGAATCGCGCGCTGGCGTTGCTGCGGCCTATCAAGGAATATGGGCTTTTCCTGGAAAGCGACGCGCAACCGTGGACAACGGGAGGCTGGAAGGAAACAGACGATCCAAACCAATGGGAGTACCAGGCCAAAGGCGCATGGGCGGCGCGCGCGCGTATTCCCCCCACTGCCATGTTCGGCGACTCTTTTGCAGACGCTTGGGTGCGCGCCAGTTTTTATATCTTTTTTTACCGGTTAAGCAAGTTCAACATTTTCGATTTTAAAAAGTACTTGCTTCATTTACCGGACGGGACGCGATTCCTGATTATGGAACAAACCGAGACTTATCTCAATAACCTGCTGGACGACGGATTCTGGCCACCTGAGGTTTCTTCAGACGTTTCCAAAACCCAATGACGCATGATGCGTGGCGCACCTGCGGCCGGCTCTCTCTTTTTGCGTGCATTGCAGTGTTATTGTTCTCCGCGTGCCGGCTTTATCGTTTCAGCTATTTTTCGCGGGACGATTTTAACAACCTCGCTCTGGCGCAGTACGCGTCGGCGCGCGTGTTGGCATGGGACAACATTCATCCTTCAGCGAACACCTACCGCCCCTTTGGGACTACGATCTACTGGGCCTGCCTTCATCTCTTCGGGTTGAACGCCCCGGCCTACCATCTGCTGGCATGGACGCTGCATGCCCTAAACGTGATTGTGATCTTTCGGATCTTGAAATACGCATCTGGGTCTACCTACAGCGCTGCGGTAGGTTCAATGCTGTTTGTGTTTCATGCGGCCACGGCCGATATTCTGTTTGATTTTGGAACGATCTTTGACTTGGTGGCGGGCTTCTTTTTCTTTCTCACGGTATGGATCTATCTTTGCGCGCGAGAGTCAAAGGCGGGGATGGCCTCAATTTGCCTCATTTACTTTCTCGCAAACAACACCAAGGAGATGGCCATAACGCTGCCCTTCGTGTTGTTGTTGTACGAACTGCTCGTCGGCCGTCTGCTTGTGATTCGCAACGACGCCAAAAAAGACAGCCGGCCCCGCTGGTTGCCGGTCGCCTTCTTCTCCCTGCTGGCGGCAATCGGCCTTTGGTTCCTCCTTGCAAAGTCATCACTCATCGGCACAACACCCGCATCGGATCCCTACCACATGGATTTCACGGGAGTGACTTTGGGACGCGGATACGGTTGGTACTGGAACGCCCTGTACCACACACGCCTGCGCTGGGGCGGCTGGATGGCTTTCTCTTTCCTGCTTTTTTGTCTGTTGTTGCTGAAACGCAGCCGATGGGGGCTGTTCTTCCTGCTTTACATTTTCATTACACTTCTTCCGGTAGTTTTCCTGGTCAATCACCGTTCCGCGTTTTATTGGTATATACCTTTCCTCGGCTTGTCCGGGCTCGTCGCATTGGCAGTGAAGAGGCTCTCCGCATGGGCCCGCGGCGAGATGACACCTCGCATGGCCGTCATTGCCGGCGTGGTGGTTTTCGCGCTGGGATGCCGCCTGCATTATCAGCAACAGAAGAGGCTCAATCAGACGCGCAAGGAAGACGTAATGGCTTTGTCAGCCGAATACAGGAGCTTTCTATCCGGATTGCGAGGTATCGGCGAACCAGGCCCCGATGAGACAATCTATTATCAATCCGTGCCAAGGGACTTTGAGCCGGTAGTAACGTTGGCCGCAACTCAATTGGCATTTCGCAGAACGGATCTGAAAGCGCAGATCGTCGACAAGTTTCCGCCGGAGGCCAGATACCGGATTCGTTTTGAACATGGCAGAGTGATTGCGCAGAAGTAAAGCTATCAAGCCCGCAATGCGGGCGGCGGAATTGTAGCCCGGGGTGGAGCGAAGCGGAACCCGGGGTTTAGAGAAACAAAAAGCAACCGAGCCCGCAAAGCGGGCGGCAGAGTTTGGCAACCGACTACGGACACGATCACGTCCACGCCTACGATTACCTGGCTCAGGATTGTTCCGTAGAGAAAGACTGAACCACGGGGAACACTGGGGACACGGGGAGCAGAAGCGACCGCTCAATTGCACCTATGATGTTGCTGATAGAAGAACCTAATCTCCCCGTGTCCCCAGTGTTCCCCGTGGTTTAATTTTTTGAGGCGACGCGACCCACGTCTACCTGCTCGTTTAACGTGCCCGTTGTCGTGGTGGTCGTGGACGTGATCGTAGACGTTGACGGCTTTATATCTTGACGGCCTGATTGGAACGGAGTTCGTCATGATTAATCCGGTGGCATGCGAGAACCGATGGAAAGATTCCCCATGAACGATCCCTGGAAACTTAGCGCTCTGGGCCAAGAGGACCCCGCTATCGCTCACCGGCTGTGGCTCGCTTTGCAGTCATTCTGCGCGATCTGCGTCTTTTTTCTCCTGCTGTTTACACTGCGGTTGTACCGATTTTCCTATTTCTACCTTGATGATTTCAACAATCTGCATCTGACGCAGCATGCGAGCGGTTGGTCAATGTTGTGGTATAACACTCATCCGTCCACGAACATCTTTCGGCCAGTCGGTTTTTTGGCTCACTGGATTTGTCTTCATTTATTCGATCTTTCGCCGTTCCCCTACCATCTGTCTGCCTGGATCATTCACTTAATTTCAGTTTATCTTGTTTATTTGATTCTCAGGCATGCCAGTCAGAACGCCTATAGCGCGGGACTGGGATCTCTTCTGTTCGCGGTACAAATAAGCTATTCGTCGATCTTCTACAATTTTGGAACGACCATCTTTGATCTGCTGGCGGGATTGTTCTACTTCCTCGGGCTTTGGACCTACATTCGAAAGGGGGCCTCAAAAATCGGCTTGGTACTGGCCTGCGTGATTTACTTTCTGGCGTGCAATTCCAAGGAAATGGCGCTCACTCTTCCTGGCGCGTGGATGCTGTATGAGCTGATCGTCAATCGGAGCATGCTCGGGCCCGGCAAATGGCGGGGCTCCAATCAGCGCAGAGCCATATTCCGCGAACTGGTCAGCTTGGCCGGCCGATTTATTTTTCCCAGCCTCATTGCTCTTTGGTTTGTGCTTTCCAAAGAGTCGATCGTCCGCGGAACATCGCCTTCCGATCCTTACAGGTTGCACGTTTCTCCGGCGTCGATGGTTGACGGTTACGGCTGGTATTTCAACGCGCTATACGAGACCGGTTGGCCCTGGACCGTCTGGATGGCAGTAGCCGCCCTGCTTTTCTGCCTGCTGCTGCTGAAACTAAACCGCTGGGGAATATTTTTCCTCGCCTACACTTTCCTCACGCTTCTTCCTGTGGTGTTCATGACCCAGCACAGGCACCCTCATTACTGGTATATTCCATTCCTTGGTATTAGCGGATTGGCGGCACTGGCACTCGCTCCTGTTGTCCGCTGGGTCAGAGGTGAAATGTCCCCGCGCATGACGGCCATCGCGGGAGCGCTGGCATTTGCGTTTTTTTGCAACCAGTCTTACTTCCTGTTCAAGGAACTCTCCCGATTTGAGCGACCCTGGGCCCGGGATCTCTCGGAAGAGTATCGAAGTTTTATCACCGGTTTGCGAATGTTGCCACAGCCTGAACCGGACACGACGGTTTACTTTCGGTCTGTTCCCCGAAACTTTGACTCTACGACGCTTGTTTCG
>DASYPF010000136.1:0-5816 GCA_036006905.1 Acidobacteriota bacterium | reverse complement strand
TTCGCGCCTTCGCGGTGAGTTTTTCAGCATCCTGCTAAGGATTGGCCAATCATAATCTGCGGCTCGGATCGAAAATACCTATTGGAAACTCCCACGGCTCATAGCTAAGCTCCCATAAAAAGAGGTTTGCCATGAAACTTCATCAGGGCTGCAGGGGGAGTCGCCGATTCTTGGGACATCTTTATTGGTATGCATTCATAGCGGTTCTTATCCAAACCTCACTAGGGCGCGCCGAGAAAACCCGTCTCTTTGAATTTTCATACAAAGCCAAAATCGAGAAAGCTCCCCTCGCGAAAGAAGTTCGTCTGTGGCTGCCTTATCCGCAGACCGATGAGAACCAGGAAATCCTCGACATGGAAGTAAAGGCGCCTGCTGGAGCGTCCGTCTACAGAGAACCACTGCACAATAACTTGATTTTGTACGTGTCGGTTGGCGATCCCGGCGTTTTTCCCATGGAAGTTGAAATGAGATTCAAGATTTTGCGCCGCGAATATGTCCACAGGGATTTCGATAAGGCGATCGCCGGCGCCGATAGGCGCATGCCCGCGGAAATTGAAAAATATCGGCGCCCGACGGCTCGAGAGCCGCTCAACGAGCAGATTCGCGTGTGGGCCGAGGAAGTGACGCGAGGAAAGAAGACAGATCTTGAAAAGGCCCGGGCGATTTACGACTATGCGCTCGCCAATCTGAAATATGACAAGAGCGGCAAGGGATGGGGCCAGGGCGATCTGCTCTACATATGCGATCAAAAAAGGGGCAACTGCACCGATTTTCACGCTTTATTCAGCGGATTTACCAGAGCTGTGGGCATCCCCGCGCGTTTCTCCATCGGTTTTCCTTTGCCGGAAACGCGCGGTGAAGGGGAAATACCGGGCTATCACTGCTGGGCCGAGTTTTACCTGAACGGTTATGGCTGGGTGCCTATTGATGCCAGCGAGGCCTGGAAGAACCCGGCCAAGAGGGAATACTTTTTCGGCGCGCACGATGAAAATCGCGTCCAGTTCAGCACCGGACGAGATTTAGTTCTTCGGCCGCGCCAGTCCGGCAGGCCGCTCAACTACTTTATTTACCCTTACGGGGAAGCCGACGGGAAACCTGTCGAAGGCATCAGCTACAAATTCTACTTTCAAGATATTCCTTCCGAAGAATCCGGCGCAGGCAAAGGAGCCCCACGCTGACTTGCGGGGCTAAGCAGTGGGAGGCTCACCGACATGTCAGAGCCCGGAGCGTAAGCGACGGGTCCCGCAGATTGTCAACTGGGCACGCCTCCGCTGGGCTTGTCCCAGCGGGGCGAAAGATTTTTCACCAGCGCAGGGGTTCTCTGGAACGTCGGCCTCCACCGGCCTTGTGCCGGTGGAGCCCTGTAGTACTGACCTCAAATTCTTTGTCAGCCGCAAAGATTTTAGGCTACCAAAGCTGTAACAAATTCGACAATTTTGTCTTACCGATGACTGATGACCGATGACTGATGACCATTGACGCTTTGGTTGCGGCTCCGCCACGCCTGTGGCCCTGTACCTTGGTGTCATGGTGCTTAATCTTTCTCACGCTCCCTACGCGCGGCTGCCCGGCGCCTTTCGCACGCTCTCATCGAACACACAACGTCGGTTGCCCGGGGCCGGACACATCGAAACTTTCAGTCTCAACAAGGAGCCATGAATGCGCCTGAACAAAACCAGGATCGAAATCCTGAGCTTGATTATATTTCTCATGCGTGCAGTTATCGGTTTGGCGGCCCCCGCCGACTCTGAAGAAAAGATGCCGCCGGGCGCTGGTGATTCCCTGGCGATCGAGCTCACCATGCTGCGAAAGCAGCTTGAAGCTCAGCAAGTTCAGATAGAGCAGCTTGAGCGCACGCTTGAAAAACAAAAACAGCTCCTGCGGCGTCTGCTGCAGTCTGCGCAGGCGGCGCAGTCTCAGTCGCCGCCGGCCCTAGCATCAACGAGCTCGACTTTAACCGCGCCCGGGGCTTCCCGAGACTGTGATAGCGGCGTTTTCCAGACAGATGGCGCAGCAGAGGATCTCGTCAAAGTGAATGCGACTCATCCGGCCCAGTATTCAGCTCCCTCAGGATTGGCCTCTCAACAGGACAAAACCACTGCCGGTGCCGACGTCAAGAAATCCCCGTTGACGCTGCGCATCGGCGAAGCCGATTTCACGATTGGCGGCTTTGTGGACGCCACGGCCTTCTTTCGTTCGACTAACGTCGGCAGCGGAATTGGAACATCGTTCGGGGCGATCCCATTTTCCAATTCACCGCTGGGGCGATTGAGCGAAACGCGCCTGACGGCGCAAAACTCTCGCGTCAGCCTTCTGGCCACAAGCAAGGTAGGAAAGACCGACGTGAAGGGTTACATCGAGAGCGACTTCCTCGGAGTCCAACCCGCCAATGGATTTGTAACCAGCAATAGCCACAGCATGCGCATGCGGCTCTTTTGGGTGCAGCTAAGACGCGGCAAGTTTGAATTTCTGGGCGGACAATCCTGGAGCATGATGAATCCGAATCGTTCCGGCCTGTCGCCCGTTCCTGCGGATATTTTTTTCTCGCAAGACATGGACACCAATTACCAAGTTGGACTTACCTGGTCGCGAAACAATCAGTTCCGATTCATTTATCATCCGTCCGAGCGGTGGGCGGCGGGAATCTCGTTGGAAAACCCGCAGCAGTTCACCGGCCTCGGCGTGGTGCTTCCTTCCAGTTTCGATGCCAGGCAGGTGGACATCGGCGCGAACGTGGCCGCGCCGAATCTGCATCCGGACATCATTGCCAAAGTGGCGCACGACGCGATGGTCTCAGGCAGGCGCATGCATGTTGAAGCCGCGGGACTGCTGAGATCTTTCCGCATTTTCAACAGCGCCACCAACTCGACCTCGACGGCGACTGGAGGCGGCATGTCGGTAAATCTCGATCTGGAAGTTGTGAAGAATTTCCGTCTGGTCCTCACCACTTTCTACAGCGACGGCGGTGGACGCTATATCTTCGGCCTGGGTCCCGACTTCATTGTCAAGGCGGATGGGAATCTTTCGCTGGTGCGTTCCGGATCGGGCATCGCTGGCTTTGAATACCAGTTCGATCCGCAGACGATGGTGTACGGTTATTATGGCGGCGCCTATTACTGGCGGAATTTTTCCATCGAGCCGGTGGCAAAGAGATTTGTAGGTTTTGGATTTCCCGGCTCTCCCGCTTCGGCCAACAAATCAATTCAGGAGGCAACGTTTGGAATCATTCAAACTTTCTGGAAAAACCCAAGCTACGGAGCGCTGCAGTTAATTACTCAGTATTCTTATGTAACGCGCAGCCCATGGTGGGCAGCCACCGGTGATCCAACAAACGCCCATTCCAACATGGGCTACATAAACGTCCGCTACGTGCTTCCATGAATGTGGGTGCCAGTTCGAAGTAGTAGCTTTTACCCAGCCATCCCCATTGCGCTTTCCGCCTCCTGCCGACTGCCGCATGCCGACTGCCTCCTGCGGTAGTGGGGTCTTAGCGTGGATATGGATCGAATTGAATGACCGCGCATACCGCTTTAGTGCTTTTGTAAGAGGCGGAGGAAATCTTCTTTGGAAAGATTCAGCTTCCTAATCTATTCGCGTAGTGTCCCATGACGTAACGGATCGGAACCGTGAGGCTCATGAAAAGTGACAATCTCAGGATTCCGATTCGGATTTCTGAAGGTTCTGGCAGAGCCGGACTTAGATTTGTGTAGAGTGTAGCCAAGAAGCTCCAAGGCAGCTACGAAATCTCTCCATCGAAGCTGCCTCGGCAACTCTCCTTGTGACACAGGAACCTAAGATGTTACAGCCAACAACTCAGGCTTTTTCATGGCTACAAGCATTTTGACAATCGGCGAGTCCTCGGAGATTTCGTCCATCGAAAGGAATCCATATTCACGCCGTTTCTCTTGAAGATGATTGATGATCTCGGCAGCTTTTCCAGATTCAAACACCACTTCCATGTGGCATTTTAGCGCACTCTTCAGGTTGGATAAAGCTGCCTCAAAACTCTCTCCGAACACAGCGACGGGTAAGTCCACAGCCACTCCATTCCATATTTCATCTTCTAGCCAGAATCTACATAAGATCGGGACTATAATATCTGCCTGGTGCATGTGAGCGGCCCTCCTTTCTTTGCTCTTGATAGTCATAAAATTATAGACACAATGCCTAAGTAATTTTACGCGGAGAGGCGAAAATTAGTTCCACAAGCTCATGAGCAATGGGATAAAAAGTCTCTTAAACCTAACACCCGCTTGCAGATATATCAAGTGCGTAACAACCAAACAACCAATTCATTCTTGGAAGTGATTTATGCCTTCAATTTTTAATTCCAAAGCAGCAATTCTTTCAAATCCCATACATGATCGCTTGAGCCAGCTTCCATTGCCGGGGTCACGCGCAAGGCCGAATGGACACGGCAAAAGTTGTAATGCGCGAAGTGCAGGGCAAGTGCGGCCTGAAGGTTCTCCCACTTACGGCTGAAGGCGTAAGTTAGCCGCTCGAGGCGCTTACACCATTGTCGCAGCGTGGCGTTATTCCGCTCCACATGCGATGTGCTGGCACGTTCTAGGTCCGGCCAGCCTGTGACGGCGGTCTTTTTGGACACACTCAAATCTTGGTGGCCTGTAACTCTCGCGGTACTGGTGCTCAAAAAGGTGAAACGATCTGTAGAGTCAAGCGAAGCTTCACGAGGTCAAGGTGGTGAAGCATCCGATTAAAAATGAAATAATTTCGTTCCTGCGCCCCACTACTATGGAGTTACTGGCGTTGCGTTAGAACGCCCTGGGATGGTAGGATTTCTCGCATGAAGGATTTTCTATTGAGAGACGCCAAACAGTACGAAGATTTGGCCGCAGAGCTTGCTAGGTTTGCTGGCATGGTTGACATGGTCGTAACACTGGCGAGCTCTTGCCGCAAGGCGACGCTCCGACGCTGAATATTATTAGGCTGATTTCTTCCGCCACAAGACAAATTCCATATCCACGCTAAGACCCCACTACCCCTCCTGCCGACTGCTACTGCTTTCCGCCTTCTTTCTATATAATGTTGCGTTTTCAAATCGGGGCGTAGCGCAGCCTGGTAGCGCACCTGCCTTGGGCGCAGGGGGTCGGCAGTTCAAATCTGCCCGCCCCGACCAATGTTTTCAATGGGTTATGGGCGTTTTCCGAATGCCTCAAAAATCCACTGTAGATGATTTTGTAGACGGTGATTTCCTCGCAGATCAACAACGTCGATGTACCCTGATGTCCCTGAAGGAAAACTTGTCCGATGCCTAGAAGCAACTGTCTTTTAAGCAGTAGGTCTCCTGTTCGAATCAGGCCGGACGTGCCAAGTTCTTGAGGAGTGAGGGGGTTGATTTTCGGAGGCTCGCGTCGGTCTGTTTGCAACTTCGCCGTCACTCAAACAGCACCAGACACTCGGTAACTCTTTGTCAGAATTGAGTTCCATAGCCGAACTGTGACAGGCGGCAGCGGCATTGTTCTGCGTGCAGAACATTACACGAGGCAGTATTGTAGCTTGCTAAATCCAGATGAATATTAAAAGCCCACTCTGGAGAACGGGCCTTTTTTTGCGGCTGATCCAAAGGTTATTTGTAGGACGCTCAGTCTACTTTTTAAGCGTTTTGTGGCCTCGCTTTCCAGTATCGGGATTCACGTTCCCTTTGCTTGACCAGTTGTCGCGTTCTGTTGTATTCGGCCGCGACCGATGATGTGGTTTTACGTAAGTGCTGTTTTTCTTTGTTGGCGCGCATCTGAATCCGCGCTTTTCTGATCGAGCGCCGGTGCTTGCATAGAGAACCGGCATCATCCTCCCTC
>DASYPF010000135.1:0-6978 GCA_036006905.1 Acidobacteriota bacterium | reverse complement strand
AGACACGGAGCACACGGAAACAAGCTGAATTCTGGAGCATGAAGGCACACCTGCAAGAATGGCGGCTAATGCTTTGCTTTGGCTGTGTGCCTTCATGCTCCAGAATTCAGCTTACTCCGTGTCTTCCGTGTTTTCCGTGTCCCAAAATTTTCGTTTTCAGTCGCGCACCAGGAAGTGTCGGTCGGGCCTATTAAAAGGCGGCCCTTCGGGCCTCAGCGCAGCTCATGTTGTAGAGACGGCGGCGCCGCGTCTCATCGTGACGGATCCGCAGACGGCTGCGATGAGACGGCCCAGCGGGCCGTCTCTACAAAAAATGTCCAGTCTTGAGGCGACGCCTTCAGCGTCGGATGGTTTATGGGATGCCAACCGGCGGCGTCGCACGCAAAAGGCGCGCGCTTTGCCGCCGGCTATGCTCTGTAAGCCCTTCGGGTTTTCTCGCCGCGTTCTTACATCCTTGGCTGCGAGTTCACTACTCCGTACATTGAATAACTTATGATTCGCCCCAAAGTGCAAACCGGCGTTAGTATCTTGTCTATGAAACGAAAAACCATCTCCTTTTTGCTCCTCCTGTGCTGCGCGGCCGTGTTGCTGGGCGGAAAGTTTCAGTCTGTGGCTGGCCAGGCGCGCAAGCCGAACATCATCTTCATTCTGGCCGATGATCTCGGTTGGGGCGACTTGAGCTGCTACGGGAACGAGCGGCTCAAGACGCCGAATCTGGACAGAATGGCACAGCAGGGGACGCTGTTTACACAATTTTATGTCAACGCCCCTGTCTGCTCTCCTAGTCGCTGTGCGTTTATGACAGGGCAATATCCGGCCCGGCATCGGATTCATGGCCATTACGCGACGCCGCAGCAGAACACCGACCGCGGCATGTCGCAATGGCTCGATCCCAAGGTGCCGAATGTCGCGTCGGTACTGAAGAGCGCGGGCTACCGAACAGCCCACATTGGCAAGTGGCACCTCAGCCCCGGCAGCGGCACGCCGGAATCGCCCGATCCCGCACAGCCGCGAATTCAGGATTACGGCTTCGATTTTGTGGGCACTGGCGAAAAAGGCGGCGCTGAGGTGTCGAAGGCAGACCCCTACTTCCGCGCCCGCTCAACGGCACTGTTCGTGGATGAGGCGCTGAAATTCATCACAGAGAGCCAAGGCAAGCCATTCTACGTGAACATCTGGACGTTGGTGCCACACGCCACGCTCAATCCGACCGCAGAGCAGATGAAGCCCTTTGAGCGTTTCTCGCCGCAGAATCTGCCGCACCCGGGCGCAGAAACGATCTACTATGCAAGCGTCGCCGACCTGGATGCGCAAGTTGGCCGGCTGTTGGGCGAACTGGAAAAGCTGGGTCTCGCTGAAAACACGCTTGTCCTCTTCTCGAGCGACAACGGCCCTGAAGACATTCACATTCGCAATGCTTCGCACAGCGGGGTCGGAAGCGCCGGGCCGTTCCGGGGGCGCAAACGCAGCCTGTACGAGGGCGGGGTGCGCATGCCGTTCATTGTCCGCTGGCCGGGAAAAGTTCCCGCAGGAAGGGTCGATGAGACCTCTGTAGTTGCCGGAGTGGACTTTTTGCCGACGCTCTGCAAACTCACCGGCGTCGAGATTCCTGCCGGTCACGCGCTCGATGGCGAGGATATGAGCGATGTGCTGCGAGGCAAGCCTCGCGCGCGTGTCAAACCGCTGATGTGGGAATGGCGATTCCGCATCTTCGGCGAGCTGTTCCATCGCAGCCCGGCCTTGGCGATTCGAGAGGGTGACTGGAAGCTTTTGCTGAATCCTGACCGCAGCCGCGTCGAACTCTACGACATCCCGCGCGATCCGACCCAACTCAATAATCTTGCCGACAAGCACCCTGATGTTGTGGCACGCCTGTCCGAGAAAGTCCTGAACTGGCAGAAGAGCCTGCCACTGGGTCCGGTCGAACCCTCAGCCGGCCGCAACGATTATCACTGGCCGGGCAGGCAATGAGAAGCTGACAGTCGGCAACGTTTTTCCGAGGAGATCACGATGCAGCACCGCCTTCATCGCCTGAAGATTTGGCCGGCGATCTGCCTTTTTGGATTCGCGGCGTTGTCGGCCCTCACGTCGTGGACATGGCGTGCCGAAATGAAGACGGCTCGCCGTCCGAACATTCTCTTCATCCTCTCGGACGATCAGCGCTTCGACACCATTCACGCGCTCGGCAATCCGGAGATCAAAACCCCTAACCTGGACAAACTCGCCAAACGCGGCTTCGTCTTCACCAACACCTACTGCCAGGGCGGGATGATTCCTGCCGTCTGCGCACCAAGCCGGACGATGTTGATGACGGGGCGGTCGCTGTTCCACATCCCGCAACCGAATGCGAAAAGCTACGACGGGCCCACGCTCGGGGGCGTTTTCAACGATGCCGGTTACACGACGCTGCACGTCGGCAAGCGTGGCAATTCGTTCCTCGCCGGTAATGAGGCTTTTCAGCAGGTCATCTACTGCGACAAGGGCGTGAAGGAAGTAGCAGGACAGGGCGAAGATTCGCCGCAGGCGCAGCAACCGAAGATCGTGGCCGATGCCGCGATTGATTTTCTCCGCGGGCACCAAGGGGACAAGCCGTTCTTCATCTACCTGGCGCCGCACTACCCGCACGATCCGCGCATCGCGCCGAAGCAATTCCACGCCCTTTACGACCCGGCCAGGCTGCCGCTCTCTCCGAACTTCATGCCGCAGCATCCGTTCGATAACGGCGAGCTTTACGTGCGCGATGAAAAATTGGCGCCACATCCGCGAACGCCGGAAGAGATGAAGCGCCACCTGGCCGACTACTATGCGTGCATTACGCACCTGGATTATCACATCGGGCGCATTATGGATGCACTCAGGGAGGCTGGACACGCGGACGACACAATCATTGTCTTCACGAGCGATCAAGGTTTGGCTGTCGGCGGGCGGCACGGGTTGATGGGCAAGCAGAATCTCTACGAGCATTTCAAATCGCCGCTCATCATCGCCGGGCCGTCCGTCAAGCGTGGCCAATCGGATGCGCTCGTCTATCTCTTCGACCTCTTCCCGACGCTCTGCGATTTCGCCGGCATCAACGCGCCGAACGAGTGCGAAGGCGCAAGCCTCGTGCCCATAATCAAGGGACAGAAGAAGCAGGTGCGGCAATATTTGTTCGCAGCTTACCGGGACTATCAGCGGATGGTGCGCGACCAACGCTGGAAGCTGATCTGGTATCCACAGATCAAACGATTTCAGCTCTTCGATCTGGCCAGGGATCCCTGGGAACTGAACAACCTGGCAAACCAGCCTGACCAATCTGCCAAGCTAGCCGAATTGAAAAAGGCCCTGGCCGCGGAGCAAAAGAGATATGGCGACAAGATCCCGCCGGCGGAGAGGTAACTATGACACGGGCTCTGCTCCTTCCTGCTCTCGCTGACCGCTTCGCGGTCTCTAGGGTTTCCACATTCTCCCAGTCCTCGAAAGCGGACCAGCCCGGCCGCTTTTTGGCTGGGCGGAAGAATAGAGCCCAGGGCGGAGCTTGCGGAGCCCTGGGGCCAGCGATCATTTTTCCACGCCACGAGTCCGGCCCGTTTTTTGGGGCGGGCGACAGAATTGCATAGCATGATCGGCCGTCCCAGGGCTCCGTCCTGGGGCCGCTGCAGCGGCCTCGGCGCGCCGGAGGCGCGATTGACCGCTTCGCGGTCTGAATAGGGAAGACACAACGGATCGAACGTCTTGAGAGCAAAAATCGTTTGCAAATCTTTCAGGGTCTTGGTACGTTGCTGGCTGATTCTCGGGCAAATTCAAAAAAATCCATTCACTGGCAATCGGTCGGGAGCGCAGGGGCTGCGCGGGGTTACAGTTCTGCGCGATCTCAGCGATGGACGTAGAGCCAGAGAAGTCGAACTAGCACACTGTAACAAAAGAATAGGTACCGTTTATTAGGACACGGAAAACGCGGAAAACACGGACTCACGAATGGCTTTTCGGGGCACCCTGCATTTATTGCCAGGTTGATTGTGTCTCAGGGTGCCCCGAAAAGACATTCGCGTGAGAAGCTGTGAGGAAATTCACCGCGAAGGCACGAAGAGCGCGAAGAGTTTAGATTTTAGGATTTACGGGTCTTCTTCGAAGCACACTTGTGTCAATTGTTTAGCTCGGTTAGACGGGCGAGGCAGGCCTATGAGCTTCGCGGCCTTCGCGCCTTCGCGGCGGATTTTTTCTCACGTTGTGACGCCATGACAGGTTACAAAACTACACGACGGGACTTTATCAAATTCGGAGCGTTGGCTGGACTGGGAGCTGCGCACGCGGCATCTGCGGGCAATGCGGTGCCGTCTTACCTGCACGCTTACAAGAATCTTTATCGAAAGGATCCGCGCGCCGCGGCATTGCAATGGTTTGCTGATGCGAAGTTCGGGCTGTTCATCCATTATGGATTGTATTCCCTCCTTGGCAGGCATGAGTGGGTGCAGTTGCGCGAGCTGATCCCCGTGGCAAAGTATGGCGAACTGCAAAAGCAGTTCACCGCCGAGAAATTCGATCCCGGGTTCATCACCGATCTCGCCCTGGCGGCGCAGATGCGCTATATCAACATCACCACTCGCCATCACGACAGCTTCTGCCTGTTCCGCACTAGGCAAACCCCTTTCAACAGCGTCGACAGTCCGGCCAAGAGAGATCTGGTAGGCGAGTTGGCGAAGGCTTGCCGGAAGAAGGGCCTTGGACTGTTTCTTTATTACTCGCATGGACGGGATTGGAAGCATCCCCATGCTCCCAACAACGATGAATGGGGCGGACAAGCCAGACCCAAGTACAATCCGCCGGAGCCTTCGTACGCGTACGGCAAGGATCATGACCTGCAGAAGTACGTCGACTTCATGACCGCGCAGATCACTGAGCTGCTCACACAGTATGGTCCAGTCGCGGGCATTTGGCTTGACGGGATCGCTACCACCCGGTCGGGTGATACGTCCCAGTTTCACGTCCAGCAACTTTATGACCTTATCCACCGCCTGCAGCCGCAAGTGTTGGTCTCCTACAAGCAAGGTTTGCTGGGCACTGAAGATTTCCTCACTCCGGAACATAAGGCCGTCGAGAACAAGGCCGGCAAGCCGATGGAAATCAACACCACGCTGCAGGTCGGGGGTTGGGGTTATGTGAAAGATGCCAGGCACCTGAGCGCCGACCAGGTCATGGAGAAACTGGCCGAAGCGGCAAGAGCGAAGGCCAACCTGTTGTTGAACACTGGCCCCTTGGGAGACGGTTCCATCCATCCGGAAGATGTCGCCACACTTCGAGAAGTGGGAGCGCGCATCCGCAAGAAAGGCTTTCCTAGTACACTGTAACAGCAAAATTGGTACCACTTATTAGTACACGGATAACACAGAAATCACAGATTTGCGAATGTCCTTTCGGGGCACCCTGAGAAGGTTCAGCCAGCTTGGCAAAATCTACGGGTGCCCCGAAAGGACATTCGTTAGTCTGTGTTTTCCGCGTTATCCGTGTACTAATAAGTGGTATCAATTTTGCTGTCACAGTGTACTCGTGAGATTCGTAAAACATAGCAACATGCCGGCCATACTCTTCATGCTGGCTGTCGCTTCACTGGTCAGCGGGCCTGCTGCTGAAAAGTCCCGCCGGCCCAACGTGGTCCTGATCATCACCGACGATCAGGGCTACGGCGATCTGGGCCTGCACGGCAATGAGAAAATTAAGACGCCAGCCCTCGACCGCCTCGGGCACGACAGTATCCGGTTGACGAACTTTTATGTCTGTCCGGTATGTGCCCCGACGCGGGCCAGCTTGATGACCGGCCGCTACAATTACCGCACCGGAGTCGTCGACACTTATCTGGGTCGGGCGTTGATGTATCCGGATGAAACCACCGTCGCTGAGATGCTGGGCAAGGCTGGTTATCGCACGGGAATCTTCGGCAAATGGCACCTGGGTGACAACTATCCGCTACGGGCCATCGATCAGGGATTTCAGGAAGCTCTGGTTTGCACTGGGGGCGGAATCGGCCAACCTTCCGATCCGGAGGGCAACAGTTACTTCAATCCGATTCTCCAGCACAACGGGAAAGCGGAGCGGCGGGACGGATACTGCACCGATATCTTCACCGATGCCGCCATCCGTTTTATTGAGCAGAATCGCGATCGCCCATTCTTTGTCTATCTGGCAACCAACGCTCCCCACGCCCCGCTTGAGATAGACGACGCCCATGTTGCCCCGTACAGGGCCATGGGGCTGGATGAGACTACCGCCAGAATCTACGGAATGGTCACCGACATTGACGAGAACGTGGGGAAGCTGCTCGCCAAACTTAACGCGCTGGACTTGGAGAAAAATACCATCGTGCTGTTCATGACGGACAATGGTCCCCAGCAACCGCGCTTCAACGCGCAACTGCGAGGTCTGAAAGGGAGCGTGTATGAGGGTGGCATCCGAGTTCCTTGTTTCGTACGCTGGCCCGCTGCGTTCAAGCCCGGCGCGGTCGACCCAATCGCCGCGCACATCGATATAGCGCCAACGCTGCTGCAGGCGTGCGGCGTGAACAAGCCGGCCCGAGTATCGTTTGACGGCCGAAGCCTTCTCCAATTGCTGCGCGGTGAGAGCAGCGGCTGGCCCGACCGTACTTTGTATTTTCAGTGGCACCGGGGCGACCAGCCCGAGCTTTATCGAAATTGCGCGGCGCGCTCGCAACTCTTTAAGCTGGTGGACGGCAAGGAGCTTTACGACATGACCGCTGACCCGGGTGAACAGCACAACATCGCCGCCACGCACCCGGACAGGGTCTCAGAAATGCGTAAAGGTTACGAAAAGTGGTTTGCCGACGTTTCGGCGACGCGCGGCTACGATCCTCCCCGCATTCTCCTGGGCACGCCGCACGAGAATCCTGTCACATTGACGCGCCAGGACTGGCGCGGTCCGCAGGCGAGTTGGAGTCCCGATTCTCTGGGATACTGGGAATTGGAAGTCGCTCGGAAGGGGATTTAC
>DASYPF010000134.1:0-10948 GCA_036006905.1 Acidobacteriota bacterium | reverse complement strand
AGCAGGTTTGTGATTCGCCCGTAGTTAGCGGAAACGCCTTGGGTATCGGCTCGCTTGTAGTTGGTTCCTTTGTAGCTGAGGTCTCTGCCAAAACCCCAGAGGAATCCCAGATTGGCTACGTCCTCAACGGCGCTGGCCTGTTCGCGGATCGCCAACCCATCTTCCGGCTTGAGCGGCTTTCTTGAAAATTCTTTGCGATCTCGAGGCCCAAGGCTGGGACCGGTAGTCAGGTGAAAGGCGAAAATGTTGCTGGTGCCGTACTGTTCGATGAGCTCGACCATGTTGTTGCGAAGGCCGGTCAAGATGGAGGCGATGACAATGACCACCACGACTCCAATAACAATTCCCAGGACGGTAAGGAAGCTTCTGAACTTATGCGCCCGCACATTGTCGAGCGCCATCTGGAGGGTTTCTTTGGGAATGAAAGCTTTCAAGTTCACCATTCTGTGCTGTGTTACTAGCTTGTTTTTCTGACAAGATTTGCTTGTCAGCTAAAACCGTCCACGTCCACGAGCACCCGGTGGCCGTAAGGCCACAACCAAACGAGTGACGCGAGCCATGTCAAGAAGGGCGCATGATCGGCGGCTGCCGGCTTGCCGACGGCACCCACAGAGCCGCGACCGGAAGGGAGCGGCGCGCCAGATTGAGTCATCAAACATCACCGTGTACGCCCGACGTAACCGTAGACGTGGGCGTTGACGTGCACGTGCTCGTGGACGTGATCGGTCTTTCTTTTTCGTTCCGGCTTGGCGTCTATTGACTGGTGAATTAATCTTTGACCCCTTCTCAGCTCCGGGTCAGCGCAATAATTGGATCGAGTCGCGCCGCTTTGAAGGCAGGATAAATACCGGCCAGAAGACCAATTCCGCCCGAAACGATCAGAGACAAGAGTATGTAACCGATCGTGATGGTCATCGGGATAGGCGTGGCGGCACTGACCAGCCAGGAGAGCCCTGCGGCCAGCAACAGCCCCAGAACTCCACCCAGTGAACACAGAATTGCGGACTCGATCAGGAACTGCAGCAGAATTTGCCTCCGTTTCGCGCCCACCGCCTTGCGGAGGCCGATCTCGAACGTTCGCTCGGTGACGCTCACCAGCATGATGTTCATTACTACGATTCCACCTACCAGAAGAGAGATCAGCGTGATCGGCGTGACGACCATGGCGATGCTTCCGGTGAAGTGATCGATGTCCTGGTTTACTTCTTCCACGTTGACCAATCCAAAATCGTCCTCCTGATTTCCCTTGAGCTTGTGGCGGATTCGCATCGCCACCCGCGCTTCGTCAATGGTGCCTTGAAACTGCTCGCGGCTGGGCGCCTTGCCGTGCAGTTGCAGGCTCTGGCGGCGCCCAAAAAGCCTCTGAAATGTAGTCAGCGGGATATAGGCGTGGTTATCAAAGGATTGGCCCAGCATGGAGCCGCGCTTTTGCTCCACTCCCACGATGCGCATCGCCGTTTCACGGATCTTGATGGATTTGCCGATGGGATCGATACCGGGGAAGAATTTCTCTCTCAGATCCATCCCGATGACGCAAACCGCAGCAGAGTGTTCTACGTCAAATGGAGACAAGAATCGCCCTTCGATGATCGTCTTGTCCTCGATCTCGCCCATGTTGGCCGTCACGCCGGCCACGCGAGTTCCAAAAAGCTCCTGGCCTTCATGCTTGAGGTTTACAGAACTGTCAGCTTGCGCTCCGACTTCTTTACAAGTCGGGCATTGGAGCGCCAGCCAGCGAAAGTCGTCCCAGTCAAGTCGTTTGTTCCGCCGGCTCATCCTTTCCCATTCTTCTTCCGTCAGCCGCCCCGAGTGAGCCATACGCGCGATCATGAAGTGGTTGACCCCAAGCAGCTTGGACACTTTGTCCAGGATAAACGAATTCAGACCACTGATCGAAGCTCCGACAACGACGACGGAGGCAACTCCGACGATAATTCCGATCAGAGTCAGGAAGGCACGCAGCTTGTGGGCAAAGATCGACTGCAGGGCGATCCTGATTGAGTCGGAATAGAAGGAGAAAAGATATCGCATGATTTGCCCTAAAACCGGCCTCCCGGCACACGGGATAGTACGCGGAAGCTGGGTGTAATGTTCAGAAAATAATTTCGGCGACGTTAGTCTGATCAAGGACTTGGAGGAGGTGCGGGGGTCGCCGCCAGAGTCAGAGCCCGGAGCGTCAGCGACAGGTCCCCGCCGGGGTAACGAGGTCCGCCAGGGGAATGTTTGAGTGACCGACTTGCGCCGGCAAGACCCGTCGCTTACGAGAGTGTCTCAAAACAGATGAAACCACGGGGAACACGGGGAACACGGGGTACAGGAAGGACTCCCGATGAGCCGCCAAACCCTGTGATTGCAGGAATCATCCAATGCCCCGTGTCCCCCGTGTTCCCCGTGGTTCATAGTTTTTTTTGAGACAATCTCTTCCTGCTGCGCGAACACGTGCCGGTATTCGAACTTTCCAAGCAGCGCACGAAGCGTGCGCTCCCGGGGGATTACGGCACTAAGACGATTTTGCCGTAGGCTCCCGGCTCCATAACGGCCTGATGGGCGCGCGGAGCTTCGGCAAGCGGCAGCTCGCGGCCGACGACGGGGCGCAGTGTTTGGTTTTCCAGGCCTGCCGAAAGCGCCGCATGGATGGCGGCCGTTTCACGCTCTGATGCGTTAAATAGAACCATGCCAAGAATCGCTGCATCCCGGCCCATGGCATCGCGGGGATCGATCTCGACAGGTCCGCGGCTGCCGATGACCACGACCCGTCCGCCTTGGGACAAAAGCTTCAGGTCGCTGCTCAGATTCACGTTTGCCAGCATCTCGAGAATTACGTGCAGGCCACGGCTGCCCGTCAGCGCGCCGATTTGCTCCAGGTAACCGGGCGCGCGATGATCCAACACATGGTGCGCACCCTGCTCGTGAACCAGAGCTCGACCCTTGTCACTGCCGCCGGTTCCGATCACTTTCATTCCTGCAGCGCGAGCGAGTTGGACGGCAGCGGTACCGACACCTCCACTGGCGCCGTGCACCAAAACGTATTCTGCAGGCGCAGCCCGCGCGACCTGGAAAAGAGCTCGATAGGCGGTGGCATAAGGAATGCCCATGGCCGCTCCCTGCTCGAAGGAAACGTGCTTGGGCAAGGGATGGGCCTGAGACTCGTGGCACAGGGCTTGTTCGGCATAGGTACCCGTCAGCGCCCCCGCGGTGTACACTCGGTCGCCCGCTGCGACGCGCGTGACGCCATCGCCAACAGACTCCACAACACCGCCCGCATCGGTCCCAGGAGTATAGGGCAATGCCGGTTTTCGAGCATACGTTCCTGTACGGATATACGTCTCGACCGGGTTGACCCCGGCGGCGCGTATCCGCACCAACACCTGCTCCGGACCGGCCTTAAGATCGGGTACTTCTTCCAGGCGCATCACCTCGGGCGCGCCAAATGCGTGAACACGAATTGCTTTCATAATGATCTCCAGTCAGTCGCCTGCTGAAGTTTGCGACATTCGCGGTTGCTGAATCATCCCCTGATTTCTTTGTGTCCTTTGTGTCCTTGGTGGTTAAAAAGCCTTTCACCACAAAGGGCACAAAGGACACGAAGGGGTGCCAAATATCCCTGGCCACATCCCAAATTTCTTATGGATTCGTGGCCCTCAACCGTTAGGCACGCTACTTTCGAACTGCACCACTCTATCTGTTTTCTCTCAAGAGATCGACAAGGCGATAAGGAAACGCCAATCCATGCACGAAGGGAGCGCTAGCAGCGAGTTTCTGTCGCGAAACAGGCAGCGTCAGAGCCCGGAGCGTCAGAAGCTGTGAAAAAATTGGCTTCACCGCCGAGACGCAGAGGTCGCGGAGGTTCGCGGAGAATTCTATCTCTGCGTCAACTCTGCGTTCTCGGCGTCTCTGCGGTGAGTGCAGTTTGTCAATTTTCATCCCAAGAGCAATTTTTTCACAGCTTCTCAGCGACGGGTCCTGCCAGACTAAGTCAGTGGTCCAACCCTTCGTCTGGCAGACGTTGTTACTTTGGCTGGACCCGTCGCTTACGCTCCGGGCTCTGACGCTGGCGGAGTTTTGCGACAGCTATAGTTTAAATGGGTAGGGCTCCCTAGGGAATTCTGGTGAGCTCAAATCCGGATTCCGCTGCATTGCAATGGCAACTCCGCGACTGGGTTAATGAATGTGGAGGTTGAACACGTAAGTTGAAACGCATAATTAAATACTCGAGACGCGTCATGGCGGAACCGCCTCTCCTAGAGTTCAAACATGCCACTCAGATGAGAACAAAAGTGCTCGATAACGGAGGGATATGACAATGAAAAAAATCAGAAGCGCACAAATCCTGAAAGGAATTTCAATCGTCGTGTGTTGGGTTGGCCTGCTCCTGCTTGGAATAGGTCCTGCTTTATCGGTGCCACGACCTGTGACCCAGTCGCAGATGCAAAACAACACCAATGGCCCGATTCTCTACCCACCCCCGAACTGCCCCCCCAATAACCCGCATTGCAGGTGATTGGAAGGCCTGACGCAAAGACGCAAAGGCGCAATGGCGCCAAGCAGGTGAGGGCGAGTATATGTGCCCACCAATACCAATTTGCAAAGTTCATGTTGAACAGTGTAGGCAGATATACTCGCCCTCACCTGCTTCTGCGTCTTTGCGCCTCTGCGCCTTTGCGTTAAGTCTTTCAGTGAAAGTTGTGAACAATCCCCGCTAGGAGCAGTAAAGGGCTTTCTTTGCGCCCCCGCACGGTTGTATATTGCGGACATGCCGCACGTCGATGAACATCCCCCGGGTTCGTTCAGTTGGATTGAACTTTCCACTACTGATCAGAACGCCGCCAAGAGTTTTTATAGTTCGTTGTTCGGATGGGCTGTCAACGACTTCCCCATGGGTCCAAATGAATCTTATTCCATTTTCCAGGTTGAGGGCCGGGATGCGGCTGCTGCTCACACGATGCGCCCGGAACAGCAGTCGCAAGGTGTGCCGCCGCACTGGATGGTCTACGTCGCAGTTGACAGCGCAGATCAGACCGCCAAACGGGCTGCAGAGCTTGGGGCCAAGGTACTGGCGCCGGCCTTTGACGTCTTTGACGCGGGGCGGATGGCCGTTCTGCAGGATCCAACGGGAGCAGTTTTCTCCGTCTGGCAACCAAAGAAGTACAAAGGCATCGGCATTGCCGGTGTGGACGGCACGTTGTGCTGGGCCGACTTGAGCACACCCGATCCGACGGGCGCCAGCCGTTTTTACTCCTCTTTATTTGGTTGGAAGACTGTGACCGGAGAGAAGGACCCCTCCGACTATTTGCATATCGTCAACGGTGAGGAATTCATAGGCGGCATCCCACCAGCGAAACACCGCAATCCGAAGATTCCCCCTCACTGGTTAGCTTACTTCCTGGTCTCCAACTGTGATCAGGCGGCCGCCAAAGCAAAGCAACTCGGCGGAACTGTTCATATGGCTCCGATGACCATGGAGAACGTCGGCCGGTGGGCGATCCTGGCTGATCCCCAGGGAGCCGTATTCGCGGTCTTCCAGCAAGTGCCGCACGCCTGACAATGTCGAATGCGGAATGTCGAATGCCGAATGTAGCTTTGCATCCTCTGCGTTACTGACTTGGTTTGTGCAATCTCGTTTTTCTAACAACATTTGCTTGTCAGCTAAAACCGTCCACGTTCACGAGCACGTGCACGTCAACGGCCACGGCCACGTCGACGCAGACAAAAAGAGCGAAGTGAGTCCGCGGCCGAAATGCTCCAGTATCAAGAATCATCGTCTGTGCCAGACGTATCCGTAGGCGTGGGCGTTGACGTGCACGTGCTCGTGGACGTGGTCGTGCACGTGATCGTGGCCGTGATCGGCTTTTCTCTTAGTTGCCGCCTTCGTGCCGCCTTAGGCTATCCTGCTCTCTGCACCTCTGCGCTGAGTGTTTGTCAATAGTCGGGGCCAGTTCACTTCGGCAACTTCCGCAGAATCTCCTCCCGCCCTCTCGCGCGAAGTCCTTTCTCGAGTTTTTCCACGGCGATGCGCACCACGTCTCGGTGATGCAGATCCGGATTGTCGCGGCTCATCTCCAGCCAGAGGGAGTGAATCAGGTTGATGTCTTCCTGCTGGAGATTGGGCGCATGCGCTCCCAGGTAATAAGTTTGCACCTGGCCGGGCCCGGAAACCACTTTGAATATTAATTGCTTTCGCTGGCGCTGGGGCAGATTCTCCCAGATCGCGCCCAGGCGGTGAGACTGTTGATCGGGGCTCATCTTGGCTGACCGGCCCGCGACAATCTCGCTGGCCTGCAAATTTTCGGCCGTCTGAGCGATCGCAAGGAAAATATCAGTCGTGGGAACCACGATCAGCTTGACCGGCTTGCCGTGCTTTTCCGCCAAGGCGACCACACGCGTGAATAACAACTGTTCATAGTCCGAAAACGCTTCCGAGGAACCTAAGTACTCTGATGGAGATGGGCCGCGAATCACCTTGGCCGTCATCACAACCACATCGCGCAGGTCCGGATTGACGCGGTCTAAAACCCACTCCAGGTGCGACAGCGTGTTGTAATCACGCACCGGCACCAGAATCCCTCCGGGGCGAGCCTGCATTGTCGCGGCGTTTACGATTTCCTTTTCGTTCAACTGGAATTGGTCTGTCATTTCCCGTTGGTGGGCTTTCTTCCGCTCGTTGATCCGCTCGCAAACCAGAAAAATGACAAAGAATACGACAGTGAAAGCGACGCCGGTGACGGTCGCGACGATTTTGGTAACAAGGTTTACCGAAGCAATCGCGAACAGCATCACCGTGATGCCTCCCAATCCCAATGGGATTTCTACGCTTCCCAGTGGGAGGTTGAAGGGCACTTTCCATTCTCGCGGCGATTTATCTTTGAATCGGAGCACCGTTGTCCCGAGCGCCTTGAAAACAAAAGACCAGACGACGCCGAATGCATAAGCTTCTCCCAGCGCATAGGTGTCGCCCCTTGACGCCGCTATGGCCACTAGTTGGAGCAACACAATCAAGTTGATTAATCGATAACTGGTTCCATATTTTCTATGGGGCGCGCGAAACCAATCGGTCAGTACGCCGTCTTCGCTGACGCGATTCAGGACTCCGTTGGCCCCGACGATTGCCGTGTTCATTGCCCCGGCAAGCATCAGAAAACCGACGATCACAATGAAGCCGTTAAACAAGAGTTTCAGTGTCTGTGGGCCTACCAAATACATGGAAATGCCGCTGATCAAGTTGTCTTTGTACAGAAGCCTGACATTGTCAGGAATGATGGCATAGGCAAAGAATGAGACGAGCGAGGTAAATAGAAGCGAATAAACGAAGATGACCAAACCGGCACGCATCAGGTTCTTGTGCTTCGGATACGCCAGCTCGCGGTTGACCTGGGCAAGAGATTCCTCCCCAGACATGGCCAGAAGCGAATGGCCCAGGGCGATGAAAATGCCGAGCAGTGCTAACAGCGCGCCGGCGTGCTCCTTCATTCCAAACCGAGGCTCAGGCTTTTCTTCCTCGAGCGCCTGCGCGAGGGCCGGAACGCCTTTGCTTGGAAGCGCACGCACGGCATTGGGAGCAAACCGCGGTAGCCAGCCGACAGCGTCGTTGTTGAATGTCAGGTTTGCAGCCTTGGGCGCAGGCGGGAGCCGCCGGGTTTCGGGACGCTGCATGATGGTGACTCCGCTCCAGACAATCAACAGCACCACCATAACGGTCGTCACGTACATGATCCTGAGAGCATCACCCGAAGATTCGTGAATGCCCTGGGTGTTGCGCCACCAGAAATAAATTGTGACCAGCGCGGCGATGATCGCAGCCAACTGGTTTACAGTCGTGTCGGATGGCTTCCAGGGATGGCCGAAGTAGGTCAGTGTCTGCGCCGTCAGGCCGACAATGTATTGGCCGGCGGAAACGCCGGAAATCGGTCCGGTCAACACGTAATCAAACATTAAGGCGGAGACGGACAGTTTGGCGAGCGTTCCTCCGAGCGATTCTTTTACGACCCGGTAGACGCCGCCGCGCGTGAACATGGCGCACGATTCCACGTACACTGCGCGAACGGCGTACGAAAAGAGCATTATGGCCAGGATGAACCAGGGCGCGGCAGGGCCGACGGCTTTTTCCGCGATCGCTCCTGCGTAAAATGCGGAGGAGCCCAGGTCGTTTAAGACAATGGCGGCGGCGCGCCAGAAGGAGATGAAGCTGAGCATGATGGTGGTTGCCACCACCACTTTAATTTTGGGGGAAATTTGAGGTCCGGACTCAGCCGGAGGCGAGGAATCTACCGGCCGTCCTAGCATGCCTGTTTTTCCACGCCGGCGATGCTGGTTGAACTACGGAATTGTTCCACCGCGCGGAAGTTGAACTCCATTCGGCCGTCCATGCTTTACCTGGCTCGATGGTAGATGCACATCCATAAGGAAGTCATAAGGAAGTCATAAAGATCTTCCTCAAGCATGTTGTCTCAAGTTAGCCCGTGAACCGTAGATCCGGGATTACTCACAAATCTCTTGTAGGGACAAAGCGAGCCGCGCAGCGGCGCAGAGAATTGTAGCCGAGGCCGTAAGGCCTCGGTCCAGTGTCGCCGAAAAATGATGAGCCGCGTAGCGGCGACAGAGTGTTTTTGATGTGCCAATACACAATCAATCGCAGGCATGTCACCTCGCGCATCGAATTCTGTCGCCGCTACGCGGCTTGACTTGTCTGGGGACGCCTGACCGAGGCCTCACGGCCTCGGCTACAATTCTCTGCGCCGCTGCGCGGCTTTTCTTCTCACTACAGAAATTTATGAATAATCCGGGTGTAGATCGACCGAGCCGCGCCCGCTGGAACGTAATTAGAAATCTAAATAATCGGTCTTGTTGGCGCGCAAACGAGACTGCGTCTAGTCCCGGTTTCGACGCGCCAATTCTTTGTTGGCTGCCGTTGCCCTCGACAGGTGAGGATCCAAGTCGACCTGAACTATTTCCTCTTTGTGATTATCCGGGACAATTTCGACGCGGACTTGCGGGCGAGGGCTTTGCAACTGCTCCCATGCCTGCCTGATGTCCTTCTCCTGCTCATCAAGACTGGTCCGCGAAGACCGGCTGATGACCACACGGGAGGAGCGCAGTTTCTGGGCGGCCTGCAGAATCAGACTGTAAGGATCTTTCCCGGGTACTGCAACGAGTGACACCGGCTTACCCACCTTCTCTGCAGCATACACCACTTTGCTGAATACGCGGGTCTCGTATTCATCCATCACCCGCTTGGCCAGCTTCTTGCTCTCGCGCGTGTCTTGCGGTGCGTTTGGGTTCACGGATAACACAACGACATCAGATTGTGTCGGATCATTCTTTTCCAACACCTTTCGCAGATGCCGCACGTTATTCGGGTCATGAACGGCGACCAGTATATTGCCGGCGCGAACCGACAATGACTCAGGAGAAAGATGGTCTCGAACCTCGAGCCGGAACCTCTCCTCTTCACGCTCTTCCGCCTCGCCTAACCTCTTTTTTGCCTGCTTCTCCTTCTTTTGTTTCGGGTAATACCTTTCGCAAATCGTAAAAGCGAGGAAGAAGACCACGGTAAAGGCGGCTCCGGAGATAGTAGCAACTTTCTTCGTCAACACGTTGATGCCGGCCAGTAGGAAGAGCAGCGTCGTGATTAGGATCAAGCCCACTGGCAGCTCCATCCCCATGGTTCGCAAGTTCAGCGGAACCTTCCACCGCGGCACTTCCGGTTCTGTGAAACGCAGCACGGCGACTGCCAGGGCTTTCATGGCAAAACTCCAGACCACGCCAAAGGCATAAGCCTCGCCGAGCATATACACATTGCCATGACTAATAAGGATGGTGGCCAATTGCAGGCCAACAATGAGATTTATGATTCGATGCGTGGTTCCATGTTTCTGATGGGGATGGCGGAACCAGGCAGGCAGGACACCGTCTTCAGCGACCCGGTTCAGTACGCCATTGGAACCGATGATGGCGGTGTTGACGGCGCCCGAAAGGATCAGCACGCCTACGAGCACGACAAACGCACGAAAAACAAGCTTGAGCACATACGGGCCCACCAAAAACATTGAAACTCCGCTGATGAGGTTGTCAAAGTACTTACTCCGCTCGGCGTCAGGGATGAGCATGACTGCAAAAAACGAAACCAGCGAGGTGAGCAGGAGACTGTAAAGGAAGATTACCAGCCCTGTCCGGATCAGGTTTCGATGTTTTGGAGCCTCGATTTCGCGGTTGACCTGCGCCAGACTCTCTTCACCACTCATTGCCAGCAGGGAGTGGCCGAGTCCGATGAGGATCGCAAAGAACGTAATCCTGGGAGCGATGGTTCCCTTAAGCCAGCCCATGGCCTCATCGCTGAAGCGCAAGTTTGCCATGGTGGGCCACGGTACAGGTTGGTAACCCTTACTGAAGATCGTCAGCACGGACCACGCGATCAGCAACACCACCATGACAGTCGTAATCTGCATGATGCGCAGCGCCTTAGTACTCGAAAAGGGGATCCCAACCCGGTTCGTATACCAAAAATAGAGTGTAACGAGTACAGCGAAACCAGCAGCAAATGCTGGAGCGGGCACGTTCATCCACGAGAGATGAAAGTATCCTCCCGACTCATTGATCAAGCCCGCCAAATAAAGGCCCGCGCTCACGCCGCTGATGGGCCCGGTAAGGACATAATCAAACAACAGGGCCGAAACCGAGAGCTTGGCCGCCGTGCCGCCCATGGCCTCTCGGACTACTCGGTACACGCCGCCACGGACGAACATGCTGCAACTCTCGATGTAAACCGCCCGAACAGCATAGGAGAGAAGCATGATCCCAAAGATGAACCATGGAGCTGCCTTGCCGATGGCTTTCTCCGCGATGCCGCCCACGTAATAAGCAGAAGATCCGAGATCACAGAGAACAATGGCTGCCGCCCGCCAGAACGATACAAAGGAAAGCATGACGGTAGCCGGAACGACGAACTTGGTTA
>DASYPF010000133.1:0-7832 GCA_036006905.1 Acidobacteriota bacterium | reverse complement strand
ACGGGGCTGCCCCGTGGAGCGATGATTGAGAAACTAATCGATCGCGCCGGTGCGCAGTGCCGACTTTGAAATCGTTCACTCGATAGTCGGAAGTCATCGCTCCACGGGGGCAAGCCCCGTGGTGGCGGGAGACGTAGTTGCGACACAGTTAGTTTCCAATCACGGCCCCATGGGGACAAGCCCCATGGTGGCCTCGGTGCTGCTTCAAAATTTGGTGCGGTTTTCAGTTCGCTCGATTCGACTACGCGGGATGCAGCCGCCCAGAACAGAGGACAGATTCAAACTCCGTATGCCTGTAGAGCCGCAATTCATTAGCTGTGAATGCATCAAGGACGTCTCCGCGGTCTTGGCGGAACCGTCGCCGGCGCACGAACACCGCGGATACGGTGGTTGAACCCATCTACAATAAAGATGTTGCCTTCACCATCTACAGAGATTGCAGTTGGAACATTCAAGCTCGCTTCGACAGCGGGGCCGTTGTCACCCGAGAGACCAATCAGGCCATTGCCTGCCAAAGTGGAAATCAGTCCGGTAGCGGATGCGACCTTAAAGACCTTATCCAGCGTGGTTGAGATGAAGAGATTGCCGGAAGCGTCCGTGGCCACCCCGTAGGGCGTGGCAATCGCAGTGGCAATGGCGGGACGTCCATCGGGCGCTGGATCTGCGGAGGAGGGGTTTGAGCCCGTGCCGGCCACCGTGTTAACCACCCGAGTCTTGGCATCTATTTTTCGGACCCTCAAGTTGGATGTGTCGGCAACATAAATATTGCCCGCGCGATCCAGAGCAATACTCCAGGGCTCATTGAAAGCTGCGAGGACCGCAGGGCCACCATCGCCCGAGAAACCCCGCGTCCCAGTGCCGGCTACCGTGGTGATGACTTGAGTTGCTGCGTCGATTTTAAGAATTCGATGGTTTCCGCTGTCGGCGATGTACAAATTGCTGGCTGGATCCACCACAATTCCTCGAGGAAGATTCAACTTGGCTAGCGAAGCAGGAGTGCCATCACCAGAAAATCCAGGTTCGCCAGGCATGCCTGCGATAGTTACAATAAGCTTGGTTCGTGAATCCACCTTTCGGATCCGATGATAGAAGGTTTCAGCGATAAAGACATCGCCATCGTTGTCAACCGCTACTCCTTGCGGAAACGCGAGTTCGGCGTTCACGGCGGGGCCTCCATCGCCGGAAAAACCAAGATTTCCATTGCCCGCTACCGTGGTAATAAATCCAGTTGCGACATCCACCCTGCGAATGCGGTTGTTGATGGTATCGGCGATGTAAATATTTCCTACCGAGTCGAGATAAATCGAGAAAGGCACGTTCAGCGCGGCGGCTGTCGCCGGCCCTCCATCGCCGGTGTAGGAACTGCCTGTGCCGGCAAATGTCGTAATGAATTTCGAAATCGCATCCACCTTGCGAACCCGACTGTTGAAAACATCCGCGATGAACAGATTTCCTGCGGCGTCTACGGCAACTCCGAAAGGCGCCATTGCAGCGTCTGTTGCCGGACCGTTGTCACCCAGAAAAACCAGCTGGTTGCTTCCGGCCACTGTATTAATGACATTGTTGGTCCTGCTAACCTTACGCACCCGCGCATAGCCAAAATCGGCGATGAATAGATTGCCATCGGCATCCACTGCGACACCATGAGGGCTTGATAAACTAGTTGCCGTAGCCATCACTCCATCTTGGGCAAGGAAGGCGCCACCGGCCACGGTGGTTATGATTCCCGTTCTGGCATCGATCTTTCGTATTCGATTGTTATCCGTGTCCGCGACAACAAGATCGCCAGCGGCATCCACAGTAATTCCATCCGGGGAATCCAATCGGGCTGAGGTAGCCAAACCCCCGTCACCGAGATTGTCAACCGGGCTGCCGCCGCCAGCCACCGTTTGGATGATCCCGTCTACGCCGACTTTACGAATTCGTCCTGAACCGGGGCCGGAACCTGAGTCGGAAATGAACAGATTCCCCTGCCCATCAACTGCGACGCTGTTTGGCGCCTTTAGCGCGGCTTTGGTTGCCGGCCCGTTGTCGCCGAGATTGTCCGCGGGCTGTCCTCCTCCGGCTACAGTGGTAATGACCCTGGTTGCCGCGTCGACTTTGCGAACGCGCCGATTATTCTTATCCACGATGAACAGATTTCCAGCGTTGTCCACCGTAATTCCCGTAGGAGATGATAGGGAGGCGGCAGTGGCCGGACCGCCATCCCCCGAGAAGTCCAAGCGACCATTCCCCGCTACCGTATGAATCACCCCTGTGCGTGAGTTGACGCGACGCACCCGGTTATTAAAAGGTTCGGTGACGTAGACGTTTCCCGCGGAATCGAGAGAAATACCCCATGGAAAGGAGAGGCTGGCAGATGTGGCCAGCGATCCGTCACCTGCAAAACTTGAACCGCCCGCGACAGTCGTAATATAGGCTGCTGGCAAATCCGCCAACCGTGCAGCATCGATGAAGAGCGCCGCCTGGTCCAGGCCGCCTCGGTTTTGCACGGTGAGCGTATTGAGGCCGCTGGGAAGCGCGGGCGCAGTGAACGTAAGAGTCTGTGTGTCGTTGACCGTTGCGCCTGTGATTACTGTGCCACCGACCACCACTACAGTTTCAGGAGCAAGATTCTTCCCTTTTACGACCACGCGCGTGCCGCTGCGGTTGCTGATCCTAGTTGGAATAATGCTTGCAATCTGCGGTCCGCCATAGCTGATTTGCTGTGCCGTGTGGCCAGCCTCGGCGACCACAAGTTTTCCGCTCTGGGTAATGGCAATTCCAGCCGGTCGAACAAAGGTATTGGGAGGAGCCGCGGTAACTACCGCCCCGTTTTGCAAAATAGTTTTCACTTGCGATGAGTTCGATTCGCTGACATAAAGGTTTCCAAAGGAATCAACCGCCACTCCAGTGGGTTTATCCAACACGATGGGCTTTGCGGCAAACTGTAGCGGTTGACCCGCAATTCTTACCTGCAAAGAAGATTTTGGAGCCACCGACACCACCGTTTCTACCTGTCCTGTTTCCGTGACTCGACGGACTCGTCCGTTACTTGTGTCAGCAACGATGACGCTGACGGGCGGCGGCGGTTCTCCTCGTGCTTCTCGTTGTAACTGTTGTGCCAGGGATTCCGTCTCGATGGCAATGCCGGAAGGAGAGCTGAATCTTGCCTGATCGCCGACGCCGTCTGCCAAACCGGCCAAGCCGGGCTTGCCGGCAATCGTCTCGACCTGAGTGTAGGTCTTGGTGTCAGGATTGAGCTTAATCTTGCGAATGGTGTGATTGGCTGAATCGACTACCCACAGATTTCCTCTCTGATCCAAAGCAATCCCTTGCGGGCTGTTGAAGGAAGCCTGTCTTGGCGGGCCGTCCGCGGCTCCAGGCTGACCGTTCCCCGCTAGAGTCTCCACTCGGCCCGGATCTCCGGGACGGACTCGACGAACAGCATGATTGGCGCCATCGCTGACAAACAGGTTCCTATTGAATTGATTAAACGCCAGAAAACGGGGATTTCTAAATAGCGCTTTGAGGCGTTCATCGTCACTGAAACCAGGACTGCTGCTGACCCCGGCATAGATATCGGGTGTCTTGAGCAGATCTTGAGCCCGTAAGATCACGTGGTTACTGCTATAAGCAAGATAAAGTCCCCGCGCCTGGTCCTGAGCGATTCCGGTAATTTCGAATCCGGCGCCGCCCGAGGTAACAGATACTACCGTCACGGTTGCCGCCACTACTAATGAACCTGAGGAGAGCGTAAGTGTGGAAAAACCGACCTTTCGCCCTTGGATATTGCCCGTGCTGTCGGCCGTTGCAATTTCTGGATTGGTGCTGACATAAGTGAGCGGAGCGTTTCTAATGACAGCGCCAGAGCTGTCCAGGACCTGAGGTGTGAGCTGCACCACGCCGCCTTCAATGACGGAAACTTCGGTATTGTCGGGATTCGACGGATCGATGATTATTCTTACCGGTACAGCACCGGTTTGAAATAGAGTGTGGTCTATGTGCTGATAGTGAATGCCGAATAGGAAACTGCAGGTGATTGTAGCCAGTAGAATTCCTTGCCACAAACTGCGAAACATCTCACCAACCTCTAAATAAAAGCTCCGCACGAAACCAAAACAAACTGTTCATCTAAGGATTATTTTCCTGTCTTCTCCTCATCTGCATCCCGCAGGATCTTCGGGCGCGGGTCGGGCAGTTGGATTGTTTGCTCAGGACTCATCACCCAATCCGGCATGGAACCGATCAGCTCCTGAAGGTCGGACTCGGGGGCTGCGACAAGAAGCATGCGTGACGAATCGTCAAGCACCTTGGTGTTTGCCAAGCCGCGAATGAGCTCGACATCCTCATCAGGTTTGGGCCCAGGTCCTTTGTATCGGAGGATAAACCGTCCCATGTGCTCAATAGTACCACTGTCTCTTTGAAATCTTGGTACATGGAGAACACGAAGAACACAGATTAAATGTCCACCAAGGGCCTGATATCATTTGCGGGCCGAGGCTTTTGAGAGTGGCCGGGTACGACCCCAATCTAATAATGGAAAAAACCATTGTCCCGCCTCTGCGCGGCGCTTCGCATCCGCTTCAAAAAGATTAAACCACGGGGAACACTGGGAACACGGGGGAGAAAGGTTCTTTTATCAGCAACATCATATGGCAATCGAGCAGTCCCGTGTCCCCAGTGTTCCCCGTGGTTCAGTCTTACTCTGCGGGACAATTCTGTCCGGACAAACTTTGTGAATCCGCGTTTTCTGTGTCATCCGTGTACCATTAATTGGCCTCAAATCCTGACTAATCCCTGTCCTTCAAAGGCCGGCCCGAAGCCTAGAACGTTTGCTTTCTGAAACACGGCTTTTGTCATTTCGTCCGAGCGAGCCTGTTTGCGACTCATGCTGAGGATATCAGGACGCGTCGCGATTAACTTCGCGGCTGCGCCGGTCACTGCGGGGCAGGCCATTGAAGTTCCGTCCAGGACGGCATATCCGCCGGGGAACGTCGAGATGATGCCGTCGCCGGGGCCTGTCAGATCGATCTCCGGTCCGATATTGGAAAAGGACGCGATGTAGTTCTTTTTATCAGTTCCAAAGGGGGATTGAACGTCTCCGGTTTCCACGCTCTTTGGCGGGAACGTGCCTTTGCGGCCTAAAGCCGAGACTGCAATCGCCAGCGGGTCTGAGGCGGGAGAGCTGACCGGGCTTCGGTCATCATTGCCGGCCGCAGCAATAACCAGAGTACCATTGGCGCGAGCATGTGTAATCGCTTCGTGAGTGGCATCATCGAGGGTGCCACCGCCAAGGCTCATATTGACCAGATCACATCCGTCCTGTACCGCATGATCCAGCGCTTTTAAGATATCGAAGTTGGACGCGCTCTTTTCGCCTTTGCCAAAGACTCGATAACTGCGCAGCGTCACCGCCGGCGCCAGTCCTCGAATGCCTGCAGGCGGCTTTCCGCGCGCCGCTATAATCCCCGCCACATGTGTGCCGTGGCCCTCGCCGTTGTCGCCAAAATCGGTTGGATCTTCGCCTTTCACCGCGTTGAAGCCGCCATCAATATGCAAATCCGGTTCGGCCGAAATCCCTGTATCGATTACACCCACCTTGACGCCTTGTCCGGCATTATCCGGCGAGCCGCCATAGAAAAAGCGCAAACAATCAGTGAATGCCAGGTCTATTGGGACCAACGAGAATTTCATTCCTGAGGTGATCGTGATATTCCGCCTCAGACCGTTCCAAAAGCCTTTCTGAGAATAAATATACAGCCGCTCTATTTTCTTGCTTGATGCGCCCAAATTAAGGCTGACTTCTCCCTTGCTGTTTGTCGTTCCGCTGGCGCCAACCCTATTAGCAAAGTCAGTAAAGGCTATGACTTTCGCGTGGGCGATAGCGGAGCCATCCTTTTGGGAAACCATCTTCAGAACAATCTTCACCGCTACTGCCGCTGCCGCTACCTTGGCGCCTGATACAACAGCGGGGCGAGGAGCCAGCGCCGGATAGTAATACACCACCGGCACGATTCTGATGCCCGGCTGCTCTGCCTTGAGGTCCACAGCCTCTTGCGGCGATAACTCGACCAGCTTTGCTCCATTTTCACGAACAGAATCGAGGACGCGCATTTTGAGTTTTGGCCCTAAGACTCTGCCGGATGGTGGAGGCGCGATTGCGGCAGCTACGACATGAAGCGAGCTTAGAAACGAAGCCGTTTCAGGATTCGAAGTTTCACCCGTTTGGATCCCGCGCGGTGGGAGCAAAACGAACTGCTGCGCGCTTGATTTAGTTGCCATTCTTCCTCCTTGCGAACTTGAACTTGCAGGCGACCAAGAGGTTTTATTTGATTTTGACAAAATTATTTTAACATTATCTATCGAAGATAAAGTCTGCGCGATTTGTTCCGCTCGCGCGAAATGGTGAGCCGCGCAGCGGCGCCAAGAATTGTAGCCGAGGCCGTCAGGGCGTGTTGCCCAAATGGCCTCCCCTGGCCTTGTGCCGGGGGAGCCAAGATTTTCACTAGATCCGGCACGAGAACGTGTGAAAAAATCGATCGGATCGTACGGGCGGCCCTGCGTGGCCGCCCGCATGTGTGCTCCATTTTTGGGAAATGGGCGACCACACGGGGTCGCCCGTACAGATGAAATCGATTTTTTCACAGCTTCCGAGGCCGGTGGAGGCCGTGAGTGTTCGATCGATAGGCTTCTAGTGAAAAATCTTTGCTCCGCCGGGACAAGCCCGGCGGAGGCGATTTGGTCGCTATGGGAATTGGGCAACACGCCCTCACCTGTTCTGCATCTTTGCGCCTCCGCGCCTTTGCGTTAAGCCTTTCAGTGAAAGTTTGTGAATAATCCTGGTTACGGGCGCGCCTACGCCATGACGGCCCTGCAGGCCTCATAGTCGCGCCACAATCACAATTGTACTGTGGATTTTTCGAAGTCTCTCACCTTGGGCGGTTTCTTACCTCTGTGCGGTTCAATTTGGTGGCCTTCTTTTTTCAGGTATGCTGTCTGGGCCTTAATTCCGCCGGGGAATTTTTCATTGAGGCTGCCGTCGTCTTTAATCACGCGCCAGTAGGGAGTGATCTGGTTCCTGCCTTGTTGCAAATCTTCTTCGGCAGCTTCTGCAGCGATGCGAATGAAAATGCCGGTAGTCATGGGACAAGTCACATCGACGCCAAAGTCTTTAGCAAGCCTTTCGCGGAGCTGCGTTTGCGTTACAAGCTGGCCCGGTTTAACTCTACGAATCAATGCATCTACATCCAGCGGTTTCGGGATGAGCATCTTGCCAAATCCAAACCGTTTAGTCATTTTCGGAGGGATATCGACCACTTTTGGCTCCTGGTCCTTTTCCAATTTTGCCCTCCAGGTTGTGCGAGACGTAAATTTTGCCGTCATAAAGTCACCTTGGAAAGAATTCACCGCGAAGGCGCGAAGTTGCCGAGCCCCAACCAAAAGCGTCATTGGTCATCAGTCATCGGTCATTAGTCCTGGATCTAAGAATTTCGCCGACCAAACGAGTTTTTTCAAGTGTTGAACGCAAAACCAATGACCAATGACAAATGACGAATGACGCCTTATCCGATCCTGCCTACTGCCGACTGCCTCCTGCCTCCTGCTGCCTGTTTCATCAGTACCGAAAATCACCGAATCTCTTTCTCCGGCCGCAGCCACCACGCCTGCGGGTGATGGGTAAAACCGATGTGTGGGTAATACTGCTCGGCTGCCGGAGCCGCCAGCAGGACCAATTTTGCTTCCGGTCCTGCCAACTGCCTCGTTTTCCGAATCAATTCTTTGCCGATTCCCTTTTTCTGATGAGACACGCGAACAGCCAGATCGGCAAGATAGGTGATATAGCTGAAATC
>DASYPF010000132.1:0-4214 GCA_036006905.1 Acidobacteriota bacterium | reverse complement strand
TGGCCGAAGAACTGGTGCGCGAGAGAAAGCCTTTCGATCCGCGCAACTTTGTTTATGTTGATTTCAAAGCAGAAGTTTCCAACGCGTCGATTTTTGCGGGAGCTAGACTCAAATCGGGTGTTGAGAGTGCTTCGGATCGCGGTAACCCCAAGAATCGAGTGAATCGGTCGACATGGATCCGGATCGCGATTCCAATGCCGGCGGGTACAGATACGTCACAGATCGAATCCATTTTCTTTGCCTGCGATCGGCCCGGTGGCTGCAAGGTCACCGCAATTTCGCAGGCCGAAGTGCTGGACGCTTCGTATCGGCCGGTGAAGATTGCGGTGGGCTACTCTTTTCGATTTTGAGCCGCAAATGAACGCGAAAGCAGCCATCAGCTATCAGCTATCAGCTCTCAGGTCTCAGCTCTCAGGTCTCAGCGGCTCTCAGGTGTCAGACCTCACACATCGTTTTCGGCTCTTGGCTGATAGCCGATGACTGTTAGCTGCTCTTAGTTGACGGCTGACAACTGACAACTGAGGGCTGAGAGCTGAAAGCTGATGGCTGATAGCTGATAATAAAAAAGGCCTCGCCGAAGCGAGGCCTTCGCTTTAACAGGATGAACCAGTTCCTGCTTTAGTACATGCCGCCCATGCCTCCTGCGTGCGGCGCTGCCGGCTCTTTCTTCTCTTCCGGAATTTCGGAAACAAGAGCTTCAGTAGTCAGCAGCAATCCGGCCACAGAGGCCGCATTCTGCAAAGCTGTGCGCGCCACTTTGGTGGGATCGATGACGCCGGCTTTCACCAGGTCTTCGAATTTTTCCGTCTCGGCATTAAACCCAAAGTTGGGATCATTGCTTTCGAGCACTTTGCCTACTACCACGGCGCCTTCATGACCGGAGTTGTTAGCAATTTGCCGAAGTGGCTCCTCCAGAGCGCGGCGCACAATGCTTACACCCACGGCTTCGTCGCCGTGCAGATCTTTCACCTTATCGAGCGCTTTGATCGCGCGCAGGAAAGCCACACCACCACCCGGAACAATACCTTCCTCAGCGGCGGCCTTAGTAGCATGCATGGCGTCTTCGACCCGCGCCTTCCTCTCTTTCAGCTCGGTTTCGGTCGCCGCGCCTACTTTAATTACCGCCACGCCGCCGACCAGCTTGGCCAGCCGTTCCTGTAGCTTTTCGCGATCATAGTCCGAAGTGGTTTCCTCAATCTGAGTGCGGATCTGCTTTACGCGGCCAGAGATATCGCTCTGCTTGCCGGCCCCTTCGACAATAGTCGTATTGTCCTTGTCGATGGTCAGTTTCTTGGCGCGGCCCAGATCCTCAGTGCGAACGTTCTCCAGTTTGATTCCGAGATCTTCAGAAATCACCTTGCCGCCGGTCAAAATGGCGATGTCTTCGAGCATCGCCTTGCGGCGATCACCAAATCCGGGAGCTTTCACCGCCGCTGCCTGCAAAGTTCCGCGCAGCTTGTTGACTACCAGGGTAGCCAGGGCCTCGCCTTCCACGTCCTCGGCGACGATCAGCAGCGGGCGTCCTGCCTTTGCCACTTGTTCGAGCAGCGGAAGCAGATCCTTCATGGAGCTGATCTTCTTCTCATGCAATAAAATCAAACACTCTTCGAGCACGCACTCCATGCGCTCCGGATCAGTCACAAAGTACGGCGAGAGGTAACCGCGGTCGAACTGCATTCCCTCTACGACTTCCAGCGAGGTGTCGATGGTCTTGGCTTCTTCCACCGTGATCACGCCGTCTCTGCCGACCTTATCCATCGCTTCAGCGATGATGTTTCCGATGTTGCGATCATTATTGGCGGAAACCGTTCCCACTTGAGCGATCATTTCTTTATTGTTTCCCACCTGGGTGCTCATCTTCTTGACTTCTTCGACGACCACCTCCACCGCCTTCTGAATCCCGCGCTGCAACGCCATGGGATTCGCTCCTGCGGCGACGTTCCTGACGCCTTCGCGGTAAATTGACTGGGCCAGCACGGTAGCGGTCGTGGTGCCGTCTCCGGCTACGTCGCTCGTCTTACTGGCGACCTCGCGTACCATCGACGCGCCCATGTTCTCAAGGCCCTGCAGCTCAATTTCCTTTGCGACAGTCACTCCGTCTTTGGTGATCACCGGTGAACCGAACTTTTTCTCCAGGACTACGTTGCGGCCTTTGGGTCCCAGAGTAATCTTTACCGCATCAGCCAGCCGGTTTACCCCGCGCAACAGTGACTGTCGCGCGTCTTCACCATGAGTAATCTCCTTAGCCATAATTCTTTATCTCCTTTTTATTTGAAAATTTCCCAAGTCACCGTCAGGTGTTTCTCCTGACAGGGACAGCGGATCCAATGCCCACCTTCATGATGGATTAAGCAGCAGCCGTCTTACTCTTGGCGCCGGTGCTGATAATCCCGAGAATCTCTTCTTCGCGCATGATCAAGTATTCTTGATCATCAATCTTGACCTCAGTTCCCGCGTACTTGCCAAACAGGATCCGGTCTCCAACCTTTACCTCGAGGTTCAATTTCGTCCCGTTGTCCAGGATCTTTCCGTTTCCGACGGCAATAACTTCACCCTCTTGTGGTTTCTCCTTCGCCGTGTCCGGAATAACGATCCCCCCTTTAACCTCTTCTTTGGGGTCGATCCGTTTGACCAACACGCGGTCATGCAGGGGTTTGATGCTGCTCATAGCTGGCAACTCCTTTCTTATTTATTGTTTATGTTTGCTGCAAAGCGCGGGCAAACTAGGTCCTTGTTAGCACTCATCTTGAACGAGTGCTAATATAACAACCTGCTGGCCTTATGTCAAATGGGAAGGAGGCTTTGACGACAAAAAATTTAAGGTTAGGCCATGTTCACCGCAGAGGCGCAAAGAGCGCAAAGATAACACGGAGAATGGGGCTGAAGCTTGGAGTATGAAGACTCATCAAGAGGGTACATCCTGTCGTTTAATGCTCCGATCTTCATACTCCAAGCTTCACCCCATTCTGCGTCACCTCTGCGTTCTCCGCGCCTCTGCGGTGAATATTTGTGAATAATGCGGGTTTATGGCTGGTTAAGGGAAGTTTCCAAAAACGTAAAGCCCGTTTCAGCGGGCTAGGCCGTTCGGGCCTCCGAAGGCTTTGTTATCGCCTACTCTTTTCCCCGAGCGATCTTGTGCTGGGTGATTTTCTTGCTCAGTGTGTTGCGGTGAATGCCCATGGATGCGGAAGTCTTGAGAAGACTGCCGCCGCTTTTTTTCAATGATTTCTGGATGAATTGCTTTTCAAATTGAGCCACAGCCTCGTCCCAATAGATCCCTTTATCAACCATTTCACCGACGAGTTCTCCCATCAGGTCGCGCAGCTTTGTGTTTCGAATCATCGTCGCCATCAAAAACCGAAAGCAAATGAGGACGTCAGCAAACAGCCGGCTGCCGACTGTCTCCTGCCGACTGCCTGCTGCCTCCTGCCTCCTACTGCCTACTGCCTACTGTGTCTGTACGGCTTCTCAAAGTCGCCAGCATTTCCGGCGTTCCCTGGCGAATCGATCCAAAAAGAACATCGGGTTTGGCGCGGCCGTGGAAATCTGAGCCAGCCGTGGGCATCAGACCCAGCGACCGGGCGACACCTAGGTAGTATTCCGATTGCACGGCGTCATGATAGCTGGTCCAAACTTCCAGACCTTCCAGGCCCATCTCTTTTAATTCGGAAATGAATGCGGCCTCCACGAGTGTGAAACGGGCGCCAGGATGCGCCAATACCGGCACACCGCCGACAGCGCGCACTGTGCCGATTGCTTCATCAATGGCCAGTTCCTGTTTGGGAACGTGAGCCGGTTTGCCTCGCGTGAAGAAGTCCTTGTAAAAGTTCCCTTCCGCGCGGTCTTTTTTTTCGCCCTGCAGGTAAGGGAACAAGATCGCGGACGGCTTATCGCGGTATTTATCCAACACCGTGCGAGCGATCCCCGGACCAGTCAACGGAAGACTGCCGGACCTTGCGCGCACTTCTTCTTCAGTCACTTCGATTCCAACAGCCCGCAGCCGCTCCATCCGTCCGCGAGCTTGGCGATCGCGCAGTGCATGCACGCGGGCAAGCAGCTCCAGCAGCGCCGGCGCTTCAGGATCGATGAAAGGCGCCAGCATATGCACCTCTTGATGACCGTGCCCGCTGCTGATTTCCACATTGGGGATCCACTCGACCGAGGGAAACATCTGCTCGATCTGTGACCGGTGGGCCAGTGCCGCAACTGTATCG
>DASYPF010000131.1:0-3668 GCA_036006905.1 Acidobacteriota bacterium | reverse complement strand
TTTGAGAACAATCGTTTCCTCATAAATGGCTCCTAGGCTAGTTTCTGTCGCAAAACAGGAAATGTCAGAGCCCGGAGCGTAAGCGACGGGTCCCGCCAGAGTAAGTCGGCGATCCAGATCTTCGTCTGGCGGACTTTGTCAGTCTGGCAGGACCCGTCGCTAACGCTCCGGGCTCTGACGCTGCCTCTTTCGCGACAGAAACTAGGCTAGCAACAAGCGTTCACCACAAAGGCCTAGCGCAGCAGCGCCGCAACCAAAGGGAATCATGATTAGCCGCGTTGGTTTTAGCCCGCCTGAGGCGGGCGTCAGTGAGTAGCCCCGTCGGTAAGGGCGGGGATTTTGAAGCATCAAAAACCATCAGAGCTCCGAAGGAGCGACACTCCTGTGCCGGTCCTTCGGACCTCAATCCAACCTTACGGACGGGGCTACTCACTGACGGCTCTTCGAGCCTGCGCAACACCCAAAAAGTTTGCTCAAAAAACAAGATTCTGCCAACTTGTTACACAAAGAGCACAAAGTTAGCACAGAGAGCGGGGCTGAATTTTGAAGTATGAAGACTGAAACATGTTAGAACACTCTGCGTTTTGACAGTCTTCATACTTCAGGCCTGCGCTCTGTGCCACCTTTGTGTCCTCTGTGCCTCCGTGGTGAACATTCGTGAATAATCCAGGCTAGTACACTGTAACAGAACAGCAACCCACTTTGGTCCTATCGAATGGTTTGATCGGCGGGACCCGTCGCTTACGCTCCGGGCGCTGATGATGTGCGGCAAAGTACTCTCGGTAATGAAGGGGATTCTTGAAATTTCTGCGAGAATTAGTGCAATTCGTGGTTAGAATTAAGTGAATACCGGTGTCAAACTTTCTCGTATCAACCCGATTCGTATAAGGAGTCTCCCTATGGTTTCCAGACGCTCATTTATCTGTAGTGTGGCGATGGCCTCTGTCGTGGCGCCGGTTCTGGCCAAGCGCAAGTCGCGGCCCATCGGTCTTGAGCTCTACTCGGTGCGAAACGAACTCGCAAAAGATTTAACCGGCACGGTCCGCACTGTCGCCAGGATGGGCTACAAGAACGTGGAGTTCTACGCGCCATACTTCTCATGGACGGCAGACTACGCCAAAGAGGTTCGCAAGCTTCTCGACGACCTCGGCATTACCTGCCTGTCGACGCACAACGGTGCCAATTCTTTTGCGCCCGAAAACATCGACAAAGCGATCGAGCTGAATTCCATTCTGGGCTGCAAGTACATTGTCATGGCAAGCGCTGGGCGCGTCGAAGGTCTGGATGGCTGGAAAGCTGTGGCGGAAAAACTCAACCGAGGCGCCGAGAAATTCAAGGCCGCGCGGCTGCGCACCGGTTATCACAACCACCAGGTGGAGTTCAAACCGGTCGATGGCACGCGCCCGATGGAAGTGCTCGCAAAGAACACCGACAAAAGCGTGATGCTGCAGCTTGACGTCGGCACCTGTCTGGAAGCCGGTTCCGATCCGGTGGCGTGGATTCGACAGAACCCGGGGCGAATCAATTCCATGCATTGCAAAGATTGGTCGCCCGATCCCGCCAAGGGATACAAGGTCCTGTTTGGCGAAGGCTCGGCAAAGTGGAAGGAGATTTTTGCAGCCGCTGAGAAGACCGGAGGCATCGAGTACTACCTGATCGAGCAAGAAGGAAGCGCATATCCCGCGTTCGAAACGGTGGAACGCTGCCTCGCCGCTTTCCGGAAAATTCATGGATAAGGCCAGTCCTGCTTCGTCTACATGTTACAAGTGACCGCGCTTTCCGTTGCCATTGCGTGGCTCTGGGCGCGCACCAACGGGAGCTTGCTACTCCCCATGCTGATGCACGCTAGTGGCATGGTTCACGGTGACACTGCTGTGGCTGTGCGCCGCTTACCTCCTCGTTCGGATGCGAAGGACGAAACCTGAGGACTTCTTATGAAATGTAGAATCTTTGCAAACATCGCCTTTATGGCAATCGCCCTCACTACCACAACCGGCGCGCAGCAATCTTTGGATAGTTTGATTGATCAAGAACTCGGCTCGCTTGTCGCCACTTACAAGACACTCCACGCGGCGCCCGAGCTTTCTCGACACGAAGAGAAAACGTCGGCTTTCTTAGTAGCGCGGCTGCGCTCGCTCGGTTATACGGTCACCGAACATGTCGGTAAGTATGGCCGTCCAGAGTGGACCAGTTACGGGGTGGTTGCAGTGCTGAAAAACGGCGAAGGTCCAACTGTCCTCGTCAGGACTGATCTAGATGCGTTGCCGGTGGAAGAAAAAACTGAGCTTCCCTACGCAAGTAAAGCCAGATCAAAGAGTGACGCCGGCCAGGATGTCGGAGTGATGCATGCCTGCGGGCACGACATACACATCACGTCGCTGCTTGGAACGGCAAAGATGCTTACCCAACTGAAGGGTCAGTGGCACGGGACGCTTGTGCTGATCGGACAGCCGGCCGAAGAGGTCGTCGAGGGCGCTAAAGCGATGCTCAACGACGGGCTGTATTCCAGATTTCCTAAGCCGGACTACGTCATCGCGCTGCATGATCATGCTTCGTTGGAGGCAGGCAAAGTCGGCTATTGTCCCGGCTACTCTCTGGCAAGCGCGACATCGGTAGACATTGCGATTCGCGGCGTCGGCGGGCATGGCTCGGCGCCCGAGTCCTCCAGGGACCCCATTGTCCTGGCAGCGCAAGTGGTCCTGGCGCTTCAGACTATTGTGAGCCGCGAGAAGTCACCGCTCGATCCGGCGGTAGTCACTGTCGGATCGATTCATGGCGGAACGAAACACAATATCATCCCTGACGAGGTAAAACTGCAACTGACCGTTCGAGCCTACAAGGAAGAAGTTCGAAAGAATATTCTCGCCTCAATCGAGCGGATTACGAAGAATACCGCGCTTGCTGCCGGCGTTCCTGAGGAGCGCGCTCCCATCATTAGCGTCAGCACGGAGTTCACCACGGCTACTTACAATGACCCGGCGCTGACGCTGCGGTTGGCAAAAGTATTTGAAACGACACTGGGTTCCAAGAATGTCGTTGAATGGCCTCCCATTATGGGAAGTGAAGATTTTGGTTATTTCAGCCTGGAGGGACACAAGATTCCAATCTGCATTTTTTGGCTCGGTGCGGTTGATCCGGCAAAGGTAATTCAGAGCAAGCAAGCTGGAACTCAACTTCCCTCGCTTCACTCGGCCTTGTTTGCGCCTTTGCCGGAACCGACACTACGAACTGGAGTAAAGGCGATGACCGCGGCCGTGCTGGAACTGATGAAGCGCTAGGAAAAGTCAATGGGTCGAGGCGCTTTCATCAGTCTTGGCAGGGTAATCGTCTTCGAAGGGCCCCGACCGCAATGCTTGTGCAGCTCAAAGCGGAATCCATGTCCAACTGAAGGAGGCTGAACCAGACAGCCCAATGGCAAGATTTGACCTTCAACCGCATGCTGGCGATGAACTGAAAGCGAGGCAACATCGGCCATTCGCGGGATAACTGTTGACTATCCAAAAGTTAATTATCTGACTAGTCGCGGTTGTTTCCAGTGCGCATAAGTTACGCCTCGGAGGAGAAAATGAGTACCAAACTGATCGCTACTCTCGTGATCGTCTTGAGCCTTTTCGGACTACGGGCTGCCGCACTACGCGTACAAACACTCTACCGGCAACAAACATATC
>DASYPF010000130.1:0-4722 GCA_036006905.1 Acidobacteriota bacterium | reverse complement strand
TCCTGGTGGGTGCTTGAAACGACGGAGAGCGTCGTGTCCTTGCCGCGAGAGGCGATAGGGCAGGACAGCACGGGCACCGGATAGCCCAACGTCTGCCTCGTATAGGCGACAGCTTCCCCGTGCATGTCTTCATGCATGACTACCAGCCAGTGAAAGTAGGCTTCCTTTTCTGATGCCTCGCCTGGAGAAAGTCTTTCGATGACCCGATGCAAAACCTCCTGCATGAACTTTAGAGTTTCAACACGCGAGGGAAGCGGTAAGTCCCAGCGGGTATCGTGAGGAATTGCCATCGAATCCCACAAAGAGTCGGCGTCAGGACGAACGGGGTCATCGCCGCGCAGGTGGCGGAGCACCCATTTTTCCTGAAACCAGGCAACGTGTCCCATCTCCCAAACAGGCGGATTGATGATAGAAAGCAAGGGCGTTCTCATCTGCTCGTCGCTGAGATCAGCCTGAAGCTCCAGGGTTCGCTTGCGCGAATCCACAAGCATGGACATTAATTCTGAGGTCGGAATCATGATTTTTCCCATAATATTACGCTGAAATGCAGATTCAAATGACATGCCCCGCTCCTGCGCGAAGTCTCTATGGTAACAGGATAACGGCTCTGCGCTGGCGCCGAATCCTCAGGGCGTTGGGACACGATCTAACGATTGATCAGAACTACAATGGCGTTCCTGGTGATCTTTTGATCGCGCTGCACGCCCGGCGGAGCGCGGACGCCATATTTAGATTCCGACAATGCCATCCCGAAAAGCCGATCATTGTAGCTCTGACCGGCACCGACGTGTATCGCGACATTCGCCGATCAAGGAAGGCACAGCGTGTCCTTGAGATTGCCACTCGGCTGGTTGTACTTCAGCCCCTCGCCCTGCGGGAACTCCCCGCTCATCTGATACACAAAGGCCGGGTCATTTATCAGTCAGCCCGTAAAACCAGGGCGCCGGTTTCGCGCAATGAGAGAACCTTTGATGTCTGCGTGGTTGGCCATCTGCGCAAAGTCAAGGATCCATTTCGCGCCGCTTACGCCAGCCGAAAACTGCCCGCATCGTCTCAAACCCGGGTACTGCACATCGGTCTGGCCAGAGAAGCGAAGATGGCCCAAAAAGCCCGACTGCAGCAGATACGGAATCCCCGCTACCAATGGCTGGGGGGGATGCCTCACTGGCGAGTGCGGCGAAGGATTGCCGCAAGTCGTCTGATGGTGTTGAGCTCACGAATGGAAGGCGGCGCAAATGTTATCTCTGAGGCGCTCGTTGACAAGGTGCCGGTGTTAGCTTCGCGAATTGCAGGCTCGGTAGGCTTGCTTGGCGAGGACTACGCCGGCTACTTTCCTGTAGGGGACAGTGAGGCGCTGACTCGCTTGTTGCTTCGCGCAGAACAGGATCGCAGCTTTTACGCGGAGCTGAAGTCTTGGTGTTCCCGTTTGTCCCGGCTGTTTCAACCCTCGCGGGAGCAGGCAGCATGGCGGAACTTACTGCGGGAGGTTGTTCGGTAGTCTGTTGTCAGTGGTCCGTTGTCCGTGGTCCGTTGTCTGTTGTCCGTGGTCCGTTGTTCACCAGCTTTCAGCCATCAGCCATCGGCCTTTGGCCTACAACAACTAGGCTGTTACGCTCGAAGCTGAAACCCGAAGGATTTTGAGAGTATGGCCCGCGGCAGTGCGCGCGTTTTCTTGCGTGCGATGCCGCCGCTGTGCGGCTTCTTCTCGCTACCAAAAAATTTGTGGATAATTCGGGTAAGCGACGGGTCCAGTTTAAGTCGGCGATCCAAACTTTCCTCTGCCCGGCGTTGTTACCCTGGCGGGACCCGTCGCTCACGCTCCGGGCTCTGACATATCGATGAGATTCGCACTACGAAAGTCCTGCTATAAACACCAACCATGGATGACGGACCACGGACCACGGACAACGGACAACGGACAACGGACAAACACCTACAACATATACTGCACATCCGACGCATGAGTCGGATAAGCAAACAACATCCCTTTTAAATCCGACGCGCGCAGTTGGAATCGGATTGCCAAAGCAAACAGATTAACTATTTCCTCCGCGTGGTGGCCCAGCACATGGGCACCGAGGATCAGGTCGCTGTCTTCTTCAATCAGGACTTTAAATCCGGAGCATTCTTCGGCTACCCGGCGCGACGAGTACCACGAAGCGGTATCTTTGTGATTGGTTCGGAATCGCAAGTCCTGCTCGCGAGCGGCCTGCTCCTGCAATCCCACCGATGCCAGCGGAGGAACGGAAAAGACCACAGTCGACACGCCCAAGTACTGGGGCTTGCGGTGATTTCCTTCAAGCAGGTTGGCAGCTATAATCTGGCCTTCGTAGCCAGCCACCGGAGTCAACGGAAGGCCTGAGCTCGCTGCTGCATCGCCCGCGGCATAAACGGCAGGATTCGACACGCTCTGCAAATATTCATTTACTTTCACACCGCGCTTCTCGTCGAAATCGACCTGTCCGGTTGCCAGGTCCAATTGGTCAATTTCCGGCACTCGACCGGCGCCGTGAACTACCAGATCCGCTTCGAATGCCCGTTTTTCTCCCGAAGCTGAAGCGCGTACGATTAAGTAGCCCGACGCGCGGTCGATACCGGTCACTTCCGTTTGTAGCTGCACATCAATGCCCAGACTGCGCGTTCTTTGGACCAACTGATCCACCAGGTCGGGATCAAAGCCGGCCAGCGGACGCCCGCCACGGTGCAAAATGACGACATGCGATCCGGCGCGCGCCGCGATGTGCGCAAACTCGAAAGAAATGTACCCGCCGCCGATGAACAGTAGCCGAGGAGGCAGTTGGTCCAATTCCAGAAATTGATCGCTAGTGGTAATGTGTTCGGCACCCGGAATCTTTAGATCGACCGGTTTGGCCCCAGTCGCGATAACCACATGGCGGCCTTCGACTGCATCGTCACCTATTCGAACCGCCGTAGGGGCTGTAAATCGCGCCGCGCCATGGAACGCGTCGATCCCGGCCTGGGTAAAGCCGGCCTCCTTGGACTTTGGCACCGGCTCAGTAAAAGAGCGCTTAAAACGCATTAGTTCCCGCCAATCGATCGATGCTTCATTGACGCGAATGCCCTTTCCCTTCATCCGGCGATTCCAGTCCATTACCTCTGCGGCGCCCACCAATACCTTCTTGGGATCACAGCCGCGCAGAGCACACGTGCCCCCAAACGGACGAAAATCAACAATGGCCACCTTCCACCCCGCAGAGCGGCACCGTGACGCGACCGTAGAGGCAGCCGAGCCGGTTCCGAGGACTACAAGATCAAAAGTTTCGCGCATAAGTCCCCCTGATTTTAAAACGTACTATAGAGTCAAAAGGAGAAGCCCTTTTTTTATGCAAGTCCAAGGACTTGCGACTTTCGACCTTCGACTTTGCACTTTCGATTTGTTCTTATGTCATCAATTTGTTGCAGAACTCCGTGACTCGTTTCTCCATCCAGTTCTCTCTGGCGGAACTGTGGAACCCGATATGTCCGCCGCGCTCGGGGAAGAGCCGTATCAAATTCGGGTTCAAACGCCAGTTATAATTCCGGAAAGCATCGAAGGGGATGAAGACATCGTCCTGCGCATGAAGAATGAGAGTAGGCCGGTCGATGCCGGCGAGGTAGGAAATCGAACTGGTCTTTTGGTAGTACTCAATACCGCTGGAGAAGCTGTTTGCGGGAGCGGTGTACTGGTCGTCAAATTCAGCAATGGTTCGTACTCTCACGACCTCTTTGGGGAACAGGTCGGGAAAAAGCTGTTGCTTGCGCCAGAACGTTGTGTGCATCGACTGGAGGAAGCGATAGCGATAAAATTTGTTGCGCGCCCGATCAATGCAGGCGACACCCTGAGCCAAATCGATCGGGACGGAAACGGCAACCGCCCCCACAACCTCGCGGGCGCCGGAAAAATCCGCATCACCTAAATATTTCAGCACCAGATTCGCACCGAGCGAGAAACCGACCAGGACGATTTGTTCGAAGCGCTGTTGCTTTGCCCACCGCACCGAAATGTCAAGCATCTTCGTGAAGCCTGCGTGATAAAAACGGCGACTGCAGGCTTCGCTGCCGCCGCAGTTCACCATGTTCACTCGCAGCGCGCAGATCTGATGCCGCAGTAGGTCGCGCGCGACACTGCGCATGTAGGCCGCCTGCACGCTCCCTTCCAGGCCGTGAAACAAAATCACCAGGCGCCGATTGTTGCCCGAGCGGTTTAGCAACCCGGTCAGAAAGCCTTCATCTTCAAATGAAATCTTTACGGCCTCGGCGTCGCACAGTGGCGGTGCGGCGCCAGTCGCAGCAGCTTCGCACTGGCCCATGATGTGGGCCCAGATTTGACGGGGTGAAATACGATCGTCCCGGACGCGCGCGGCAATATCTCGAATCACATACCACATCGTCTGCAAATCGGCCTGCCGCAGCCAAAGTGGTGGCTCAAAGTGCTGCGCGCCCGCCCAGGCGTGCAGTTCCTGCAGCTTTTGCCGATGTTGCCCGGCTGCCAGCCTTTGATCTTGTACCAGCGGTTCAGATCCACTCACGGCAAGCGAGATTAACAGCAGGAAGTTCCCCGCCGCAAGGCCCAGATTGTTCGCAAACATTGCCCACAGAGACGCAACGCGGTAGAGCGCCAATAAAGCGAGCCGCGCAGCGGCGAAAACGTCAGAGCCCGGAGCGTAAGAACGTGTGAAAAAATACTGAGCCGCGCGCGTAAGCAAGCGGACTCTCGTCGGA
>DASYPF010000129.1:0-8636 GCA_036006905.1 Acidobacteriota bacterium | reverse complement strand
GCTTCACCTCCCCGGCATGGACGGCTACCAGCTTTGCCAGAAACTTCGTCAGCGAAGCAGCATAGAAATGGTACCTTTCATATTTATTACGCCTCCTGGGGAGTTTCCGGACAAGCTCATGGGACATGAGACATTCGCCAGCGACTATGTGCAGCGCCCTATTAACATCGACGAATTTGAACAACGTTTAAAAGGGGTTTTATTCGTGTGGCCGCCTGCAAATCTCACCACCGGTCAGAGCGTTGATGAAATCTTTGCCGAGTTTAATATTAAGCTGCGCGGCGCAAATGAATCACGGCTCAAGCCGAACCCGAGAGTTGGAATGATTCGTCCTGATTACCTCGATCAGCAGAGGATTGGTGAAAAGGCCGTCATGGTTTACAAAGAGGTCGCCGATTTTTTGCGGGCATCATTCCGCTATGCTGAAGTGGACGAACCAGTAGACGTGCTGAAGGGACGTGAAATCGTCAACCATATTGTGGATTTGTTGCAAAACGATAATGATTTATTATTGCTGGCCACAGACCGTACTTCCGAGTTTTCCTTAACGCAACACTCCTTGAATGTCGCCATTATAGGATCCAGCATTGCGCAAAATCGCGGGATGCCCGAAGAACGGATCATGCGCACCTGCCTGGCCGGGATGCTGCATGACATTGGAACAGTCAAGCTCCCAAAAAGATTGATCTACAAACCGGCGGTACTGAGCGCCTCAGAACGCGCTGAAATGCAACGTCGGCCAATATACTCAGCCCAAATTCTGTCAGCCAGTCAAGGCTTTAATTGGCTGCCTGAGATAGTAAGTCAAGTCTATGAACGGGAAGATGGCACAGGCTACCCTTACGGACTAGACGGGAAACAGATCAGTGACGAAGGGAAGGTATTAGGTATTTCCGATGTACTGGAAGCCTGCATTCACCATCGCCCCTACCGAAGAGCAGCCGGCGAATGAGAGCATCACACCCTCGTATCAGCCGCCTTGCCGTACATTTTGACAGTTAACCAGAAGACAACACAGCAGATCAGCCAAATTGTCCATGGCTCCCAAGTCAATCCGCCGATGATGTGGCCGGTCAGGTGCAACCAGAGCGGCGCGCCAAAGGAGTATTCTCGAGTATGGAAAATGTTCATCTGGCCGCTAAGACCGGCCAGTGAGAGGCCGACGACTTCGACGGCCATGTAAGGAACGGTTATGAAGTAGCTGAAAACAAACAAGTCCCGGTAATTCCAATCATGCCAGGCAGACCACACAGCAAGGTAAACTGACCCGATTGCCATGATCACTGTCATGCTGGCAAATTTGACCAGTTCGTTGGGAAAGCCCATCGTGGTCAGCAGAATTCGAATAGTTCCCACCAGAATTATGGCGATTACCCACCATTTCGCCGGCTCGAAATAACTCTCCAAGGGTCGCTTCATTTCAGATAGCGCGTCATAAGGTCAGCAAGTCACACGTCAGCAAGTCACAGGTCATTAAGTTACGGGTCACAGGTCAGCAAGTCACAAGTCACAGGTCAGCAGGTCAGCAGGTCACAGGTCATTAAGTTACGGGTCACAGGTCACAGGTCAGCAAGTCACAGGTCATTCAGTTCCGGGTCACAGGTCAACAAGTCAAAGGTCGGCAATATCCAACTTGGTGACTTCCTGACCTGTGACCTGCTGACCTGTGACTTGTGACTCGCTGACCCGTAACTAGCTGACCTGTGACTTGCTGACCCGTGACCCGCTGAGGTGCTGACTCATAGGAGGACGACTGACTGAAAGCTTGGTATTTCAAAAGCACGCCGGCAGCGCGGATTCTTGCAAGAAACTTTGTCCTCTACGCGGACCATATGCGAGCGTGCCTTTTCAAAACGAATCTGGTCCTCACGCGAGGCCCTCGGCGGGGGACTGTTCTTCTTGACTCGCTTCCGCCACCGAATCTGATACTCATCTGTCTGGCGACAATGAGGACAAGTCATCTTCAAGGGCTTCAGTTCTTCGGTTTCATTATAGAATTCCCGCTCGTCCATAAATCTCACGTATTTGTCACTTTCGATGAATGTCACCTGGCTATCAGCTGTCAGCTATCAGCTATCAGCTATCAGCTATCAGCTATCCGCCAATGGTTAACCGCTGATTTCCGACATCGCCCTGGCAACTGCCCGGCCGTCGCTGAAACAGCCGCCGACCTTTGCTGATAGCTGAAAGCTGATAGCTGAGAGCTGATAGCTGATAGCTTGGAGCTGATAGCTGAGAGCTGACAGCTGCCCAGTGCAACCTGCTAACCTCTGGAATCATACAGCGTTCTATCCACAAACGAAAAACGTTTTGAGTCCGGCAAGGAGCCGTGATTTGATGACGGTACACATGAAACTACGCTTCCTGGGCGCAGCCGAGACGGTGACCGGCTCGAAGTACCTTATTGACTGTCCAGAGGGCAGGACTCTGATTGACTGCGGATTGTTTCAAGGGTTGAAAGAGCTGCGGCAGCGCAATTGGAATCCGCTGCCGGCGGCGGTAGAAAGCATCCATCAGATCGTGCTCACTCACGCGCATATCGATCACAGCGGGTACCTGCCTCGAATGATACGGCAGGGATACGAACAGCCTATCTTTTCCACCAGCGGAACCTTCGATCTGTGCACTCTACTGCTCCCCGACGCCGCCAAGCTGCAGGAAGAAGACGCCGAATTGTCCAACCAGTTGGGTTACACAAAGCATTCCCCGGCGTTACCTCTGTTTGCCGAGGCCGATGCACGCAAGACGCTGCGCTACTTCAAAGTAATTCCTTACCGCGAGCAAACAGAGGCCAAAGGGCTGGCGTTCACGTTCCATCAGGCCGGCCACATCCTTGGATCGACTTTCGTTCGCGTGGAAAGCTGCGACAGGCGAGTTTTATTCTCAGGAGATCTGGGACGATACAACCGGCCAATTCTGCGCGATCCCGAGGAGTTTTCTTCACCAGTGGACTACCTGGTCCTGGAAAGCACCTACGGCGACCGCGTGCATGAAAAAAATCCTGCAGAAAAACTGGCGCAACATGTTCGTGACGTTTATGAACGCGGAGGAAAAATACTGATTCCTGCATTTGCCATCGGACGCGCGCAGGAGGTGCTCTTCATAATTCGGGAGTTGGAAAATCAGAAAGCCGTTCCCATTATGCCCGTTTACATCGACAGCCCGATGGCCATCAATGCCACGCTGTTCTATGTGTTGCACAAGGAAGATCACGACGTGGACATGGAGCGCTTGAGCAAGGACAAGAATCCTTTCGTGACACAGAAATTCCGCATCATCCGCACGCATCAGGAATCTCTGATGACAGCCCAGAGCGATACTCCGGCCGTCATCATCGCTGGGAGCGGCATGGTTACCGGCGGACGAATCTTAAATCACCTGCAATACGGACTGCAGAACCCAAATAATCTTGTTCTGCTGGTCGGTTTTCAGGCTGAAGGGACCCGCGGCCGCCAGCTTCAGGATGGAGCTCGCGAAGTGAAGCTGCGCGGCAAGATGATTCCAGTGGCGGCGCAGGTGGACAAGATCGACGGGCTGTCCGGCCATGGAGACTCTGAAGATATGCTGCGCTGGCTGCGAAATTTTCCTGCGCCGCCCAAGAGAACATTCCTGGTGCACGGCGAGCGCGCTGTGATGGATGTTTGGAAGGCCCGCATTGAGAAAGAGCTGGGATGGAGCGTTTATATCCCGCGGTATTTGGAGGAAGTGGAGCTTCAGTGATTGCGGATTCTTCCAATTGCGGATTGCGGATTTCGGATTGCGGATTGAATTGATTGCGGAATGCGGATTGCGGAAGATCTATCGTAGCCTCAAGAATTCCTGGTTACTCTCGGTTGTCAATTTTTGATCCTTGGACATTCAACTGATAGCGGACTATCAATGACGAACAGCTCCAAGATCCACAATCCGCAATTGGAAGAATCCGCATTCCGCAATCAGTTCAATCCACAATCCGAAATCCGCAATCCGCAATCGAAACGATCCGCAATGGGTTGCCGAACTATCTATCCTCGGGCTTGTCCATGATGGTCGATTTCTTCGTAAAAGGTTCTTTGGAATACTTCTCCGCCTGATCGACGGCGCCCAAAGTGTTGTCCTTGGCATTGATCACTTTCTGATATTCGGCCAGCGCCCGTTCCCTTTCGCCCAGGATGTCGAAGATTTTTCCCAGGTAGAGATGGCTCAGCGGCTCGGTCCACTTGGGCTGCAGATCGCCGTTTAACGCGTCGCGGAATGCATTGCCCGCGCTTTGCGTATTGAGCTGTTCAAAGAAGACTTCACCCAGGCGAAAGTGGGCCAGCGAGCTGCGCGGATGCAGCTTGATGGCCCGCTCGTATTCACGGATCGATTCCAAAAATTGGTTTTTCTGAAACAATTCGTAACCCAGCGCGATGTGCACGGAGACTTCCATCTCCGGCGAATTGCGCAGCAGCTTCTGCTCTGGATCCAACACTACTCGAATCGGCTTGGTGGGAGTGCGGATGTCGAACTTGGTAACTTTGCCGTTCAACTGAACTGTCTGAATCTCGGTTTTTTCCTTAGTTTCAACCGCAACCCGCATCGGCATTCGGAATAGCTCGAGATTCTGCTTCACGGTTCCGGCGACGCGGAAGCTTCCATCACTCTCCTTGTAGACTGTGTAATCGACCTCCATTTCCGGCACGCCTGTGGTTTCGATCCATTGTGAAAAGAACCATTTCAAGTCCCTCCCGGCAGCGGCTGACGCCTTTGACAACAGTTGCGCCACAGTAACCTGTTTGCCCATGTTGCCGGCGGCAAAATCCCGAAGCATGGTCAATTCCTTCTCCTTGCCCAAAAGATCTTCCAGCATGTAGAGCACCCACGCCCCTTTCCCTCCCGCGATTGACTCATACTCCTCGCCGCGAAATCCCAGGGTGAAAGCGTTACTGATAGGAGCGCGATTTTCGTACTTCATCGCCAGCACGCCGAGTTTCAGAATCTCATCCCGGTACAGGTCTTTACTGAGACTCTCCAAATACTGCGCCGCCTCGTAGAAGGCGATGCCGTCGGCGAGCATCATATCTTGCGGACTTTCCGGCATTACACTCAGTCCCCACCACTGCAGAGCCACTCTTCGCGCTAATTCAGGGTCGGACACTTTAGGTCCCTTGAGCAGATCGGTGGGAAGGTAAATGACGCCGGGACCGGCCATTTCGTCGCGCACTCCATCGGCGATTTCCACCACGCTCAATTGGCTAAAGGGATAGGGACCCAATGCGTTTGTAAAGTAAGCCAGCATGCTGGAAAGCTGCTGGCTGATCGCTTCAGTCCGGGCTGATTTCTCTTCCGACAAAAAAATATGAACCGGAACCTTGCCGGCGACGAATTTTTTCTCTCTCACCTTTGCCACGACCAAGGACAATTGATTGGACGGTTTTTGCACCTCCCAGTCAAAGACCTCCGTAACCCCTTGTGTCCTTACGGGACGCGAGACACCCGCGACGACCGCGCCGAATCCCAGCGGCACAGTAACGGAGACCTGAGCCGTGGCCGGATCAAACACCGGATCATGGATCGGAAACCAACGCGACGAGTACATCAGGTAAGCCGCCTGATCATCGATATACCCATTTATCACTCTCGATTTGTCCAGGAACGAGTAGTTTTCCCGCTCCAGAATTCCTTCATAGCGAATCTGAATCGTCTTTTTACCTGCGGAAAAAGGCCTGTCAGCGCTTACCAGCAGGCGGCTGTTGTTGCTCTCGTCGTACCTTGTGACAAGCTGCGCTCCTGCTTCGTCTGTAATTTCGGCGACGCTGAAGCGGCTGTTGAGCTCAAATGGAATAGTTCGCGTGTCGTCTGAAAGTTCCAACTGGATTTTTGCCAGGCCTTTCAGCGCATGGTTTTCCGGCACCACCTCGACCTTAATGTCGTAGTGCGTCGCGTCCACTTTAGGCCGGCTCTGTCCCAAGGCGGGCAGTGTCCAGAATAAAAAGCTTAGAAGGAAAAGAAATTTTTTCATGGATGACTTCCTAACAGTTGCAGTACCGTTTTCGCAGCATCGCGATAGGGGTTTTCCGCGACCAATTCACTTTTGACCTGCTGCAATTTCTTCTGAACATGCTCCCACTGCGGATCGCGGCGGATAAAAGATGAAAGAATTTCCGCGATGCTGCCTGGATTGGCCTCCCGCTGCATCAATTCGGGAACGGCCCGCTCGTTTAATATCAGATTGGGCAAAGCGTAATGTTGAGTCCTCACCAGGCACTTGCCGATGATCCAGCTCCAAGGCGAAACTCGATAAACGACGGCGAACGGGATACCGGCCAGTGCCGCCTCCAGTGTCGAGGTTCCGCTCTTGACGAGGCCGTAATCACAATGCGCCAGCGCTTGCTCGCTTCCGGCAACAACTTTCACTTTGAAATTGGCGCCGGAATGCAGCGCCACCTTCTCAATCTCCTGCTGCATGCCCGGCGCCGCCGCAATCACCAAATGCAGCTTTTCCCGCTCGGCGGCGGTCAACCTTTGGGCGGCGGCCAGCACCAGCGGCAAAATGGCCGCGATCTCGCGCCGCCGGCTTCCCGGCAAAACCGCCACAAAAACATTTTTCACATTTAAATTATATTCCTGCGCGAAGCGCTCGCGGTTTTTTTCCTGAAATTTGCGCGCCGCCAGAGGATGGCCAAAATAGTCGACTTGTACCTGGTGTGCGCGATAAAAATCGACTTCAAAGGGGAGCAGTACAATCATTTTGTCGATGGTGCGCTGAATCTGCTTCACTCTTCCGCTACGCCATGCCCAAATTTGAGGGCTGATGAAATAAACAATGGGGCCGATTCCTCTTCTTTTGAGAGCGCGAGCCAGCGGCAAGTTGAAATCTGGAAAGTCTACGAGAATCGCCAGACAGGGCGGGTGGGTTTCAGCCTCTTTCAGGATGGAACGGTACAGCCCGTAATAACCGCCGATGTGACGGATTGCTTCGACCGGACCAATTGCCGCCAGTTGGTCAGACGATGCCAACAGGTGTGCCCCCAACCTTGCCAGCCGCTCTCCGCCGCTTCCCCAAAAATAGACAGGCTCGCGCGATTGTTTCTTGATTTCTTCGCACAGAAACGACGCGTGCAAATCACCGGACGCCTCGCCGGCAACCACCAGAACGGGAAACCCCTCGCGGGGAAGGGTCATGAGCTCCGACCGAGAATCCAACCGCCACCCAGGATCTTGTCATCAGAATAAAACACGGCTGCTTGGCCAGGCGTCACGGAATATTGCGGTTCGCTAAACTCAATTCGGCAGAGTCCATCCGCCAGGGGCTTGACGATAGCGTCGGCCTCCTCGTGCCGAGACCTGATCTTGACCTTGCATTGAACCGGCTGCTCTGGAATCCGGCCGGAAATCCAATGGGATTTCTCCACCGTGAATCGACGGCACAACAGCTCTTCTCTGCTGCCGGCTACCACCGTGTTGGTCGCCGGATCCGTGGAAAGAACATACAGCGGAGTGCTGTGGCTGATCCGCAAGCCCCGCCGCTGGCCAACCGTGTAGCGCGCGCTGCCCCGGTGTTCGCCCAGAATCTGTCCGGAAGACGATTGAATTTTCCCCGGCGACAAAACGGCAGCCAACTGATACGAGTCCTCCTGATCCACCATTTCAGCGCCGTGCCGCTCAATAAATCCACCATAATCACTGTCGGGGACAAAGCATATTTCCTGGCTGTCGGGCTTCTGCGCCGTGGCGATGTTCCGCGCTGCGGCGATGCGACGCGTTTCTGTTTTGCTCTTGTCTCCCAACGGGAAATTGATTCTGGCAAGCTGTCTCTGGGTCAGCTCAAACAAAAAATAAGATTGGTCCTTGACTGGATCAGTCCCCTTTCGCAGCTCGTACTGATCGCCTTCACACGTCACGCGTGCATAGTGGCCGGTGGCAACTCCCTCGGCGCCGATACTGTGCGCAAACTGAATCAGCCGGTTGAACTTCAAGAACGTGTTGCAACGGACACACGGTGAGGGCGTTCGACCGTGGAGATAATCCCGCACGAAGGGCTCAACCACTGACTTTCGGAAGGCATCCTGGAGATTTAACACATAGAAGGGGATGCCCAGTTGCTCCGCGACATGGCGGGCGTCGTAGACGTCATCGAGCGAACAACAACGGCCGTGGCCGGGTTCCTTGTCGTTACGGGACTGATCCCACAACTGCATGGAGCAGCCGACAACATCAAAACCGCTCTCGACCAGGAGTGCAGCTACTGTGGAGCTGTCCACTCCTCCGCTCATGGCAACCAATATTCGAGACATGTGAATTTCTTAATTTTGCAAGTAATTATTCATGGCGAACTTCGTCGATTCCGAAGTCTGTTCCCATTCGTAATTCGCACTTCGTCATTCGCACTTTCCCACCTCTCACTGCCAGAGAACTGCCGCGCCCACAACATTGACTTCATGCAATGTCAGCGGCAACTGGAATGGTTCTATTGACTCGGCCTTCTGACGATGGCTTTGTTTGAGCTCAGTGAGTTCCTGGTACACCTCTCTTCGAAAGATACTCAGCTTCTCGTCTAGATCAAGAACTTTAGGAATCCCATCACATGCCACCGCACGCGGCTTCCTGTCTGCGAGCTCCAGCCCCATGAACAGACTGGAAATATCTTCCTTCAACTCAAAAAAGATACGCTT
>DASYPF010000128.1:0-12589 GCA_036006905.1 Acidobacteriota bacterium | reverse complement strand
TCCCCGTGGTCAAATTTCCTTTTAGGGTCTCGCATCGTATTTCGCAAATCTGCCACCTCCCAAGTTAAGGACAGTATGAACCACGGGGGACACGGGGATTAAAAGGAAGCACTTCGTATTCCCCATATGCCCCGTGTTCCCAGTGTTCCCCGTGGTTAAATTTCCTTTTAGGGTCTCGCATCATATTTCGAAAAAATGTTTTCAAAAACTTATCCGCGCCGAGAATTGCACCTTCCTCGGGGGATTGGCCTGCGACGTGATTTTCCCAAACTGCGACGAGTTCACGCTGGTTTCCGGAGTGCCGAAAATCACTTGATTCAACAGATTGAACGCCTCCGCCCGGAACTGGAAACGGACCTGCTCGCTGATGCGGAAGGATTTAAACAGTGAAAAGTCGATGTTCTCATAACTGTCGCGGCGGACGCTCCCCAATGTGCGCGAAATGTTGCCAAGCACAAACCTCTTGGTCGCATCCTCGCCGGGAGGCGCCGTCGTCCCGTCGTTGGGATTGAAGAAAGCAGCTGTGTTGAACCAATTTCCGCCGGCGCGGACGTTGGCGCGGGCGGTTCCCTGATCGATGTGCGGGTCGGCGCCGGGAACTAGGCTGGCGCGCATCCTTGCGTTGCCGATCCCCAGGCGGTTGGTCGCGATGATGGAAAGCGGCGTTCCCGATTGGCGTGTGTAGACGCCGTTGATTTGCCAGCCCGCAATCAGAAGATCCAACCCGCGCGGCAGATTACCGGCAAACCGTTTCCCGGCGCCGACGGGCAGTTCATAGGTGGCGCTTACCACCACGCGATGCGGCACGTCCTGGTTTGAAAGAGACCGCTCATCGGCGATGTTGTAGATATTTTGGATCGGCGTGGGATCGAAGAACGCGATACCGCTGCCGGTGCCACCCGTGTCAAATGTTTTTGACCAGGTGTAATGCGACAACAGCGCCAGGCCTTTACCGAAGCGCTTTTGCAGCTTCAACTGCATCGAGTTGTAGCTACTCATTCCAAGATTCGCCAACGGGCGCGAAAGCGAGATGGAGGTGTATTGCGGGTATGGTTTGAGCAACTGCGACTGGACCACCGTCCTCTGGCTGAGTGGTGACAGCGGATCGGTGATCACGCCAAAGAAAGGATTTTCAACACGCTGATTGAAAGCCGCGTTGCCCAGCGCCTGAAATTTCGGGTCCAACTGGTTCAGGTTAAAGCTATTCAGCGGCAGATGAACGCCGTGGCCACCCACATAGGCGATTTCCGCCACCCAGTCTCCTCCGATCTGGCGCTGAACGGCCAGGTTCCAGAGCTGATTATAGGAACTGTCAATGTGGTCAGCCACGCCGGTGATGTCTTGGCCAATGAGCGACAGCGCCCCCTGCGATTTTCCAATCAACGGTGGTACCCCGGAAGGGAACGGATTGCTCAACAATACTTGCGGGACTCGCGGATCAGGCTGGCTGCTGCTGATCGAATAATTGAAACCCACCGAGCCAAGATTTTCCACCGAAACCGGCAGGTAGAAGATGCCATAGCCGGCCCGGACAACGGTCTTGTCGCCGACCCGGTAGGCGAACCCGATGCGTGGCGCGAATCGTTTCTTGTCCGCCTTCCATTCTGCCTCACTGGCGTCGACAAAGCGAAGCAGTCCCTTAAGGTCTGGAAATCCCGCAACTTTGCCAGCCAGCGGCGAGGGCGCGCTAAAGTCAAATGTCGTCACCCGTCCATGTGTTTCCTGCGTGCCGGTCTCCAGATCCCAGCGCAAGCCTAAATTCAGCGTCAGTTTCGGTGTGACGCGCCAATCATCCTGCAAATAGCCGGCCAGATAATGATGGAAGATCGTCACCGGGCTGCCATATTCGTAAACGGCCCCCGATTGCGCCCCGAGCAGAAAAGAAGCCAGACCTAAACCGGAGTTGACCGAACCCGCGTTGGGGTCGGCCTGCGTATAGCCGGCGTTGAAACTATAGCGGCCGACCGTGTCAAACACCTGAAAGGGAAAGAAGCGTATCAGCCGATACTCTATCCCGGGCTTGAATGTATGCCTGCCCCATACCCTGGTGACGCTGTCGGCGATGGTCGTCGTGTCGCGCGGCTGGTTGTTGTAGCCGCCGGAGCTGAGGGATGAAAGCCCGATATTGCCCGCAATGCTGAATGTGGGGAACTTCAGCACTGCCGCGTTATCCTTTAAATAGCCGGGGAAACCAAGCGATGTGGGATCAAAGCCGAATCCGTAGGGAATCTGGTTGGCGTGCGCGCGCGTGTATCCGTAGCGGAAATCGTTGATTAGATTTGGCGTGATGGAGAAGGCGTAATCAAAGGCGGCATTGGTGAATTTGTCGATAATCCTGTTTCTGCCTGAGGGGTTTTCCCCACCAAATGGATTGAACGGGGCATTGTCCCGTTTTTCGCGCGTGACTCGGCCAAAAAGATGGTGTCTCTGTGACAAATTGTGGTCTATACGGATTGAAAGCAGATCCTTATCCAACCGGTCGTTGCCGGAGGCAGCAAAGTTGTTGAGGCCGGAAACATCGCCCGTCAAGTTGGGCTCCGGATAAAACTTAAGCGCTGCCAGCGCCACCGGATCGCAGAGCGGTTTGCCGGTCGCCGGGTTTATTGCCGCACAACTGATTTTGTTTCCCGCAAATGGATCGCGGATGAACCTGTTGGGATTGTTCGGATCGGGTCGTGTTGTCCAGGGGTTGTAGATTGTGATCAGGTTGCCCGCTCCGTTTTTCGTCTGAGAGAAATCGCCTTGACGCTGCAGCAGCGTGGGCACGGTGAACAACTGGGTGAACGGGTCCCGGTTACGGCGGCCTTCATAGTCGAAAAAGAAAAACGTTTTCTCCCTTGCGTTATGAACACCGGGAATCCTTACTGGGCCGCTGAGCGAGACGCCGAAGTGATTGCGCCGGTTGCTCACCCGAGGACGTCCCAGACGGTTGTTGACCCAGCCGTTGGCGTTCAGAACGCTGTTCTGCAGATATTCGTAGAAGGTGCCGTGAAAACGCCTGCCTCCTGACTTGGTGACGATGTTAATGTTGCCGCCGCCTGACCGTCCAAACTCGGCTGAGTATGCGCCGCTTTGGACCTTGAATTCCTGGACTGAGCCGACCGGCGGCACCGTGCCGATGCCGTTGAAATCGCCGATCACATCGGCTACTCCATCCAGCAGCGCGTCGTTGGTGCTTCCTTTTCCGCCATTGACAGAGAAATTCGAATCGAAAAAATTGCGGTTGCCGATATCCCCAATCGGCGCCGGATTGTTGGGATTCCCCGAAATCACTCCTGGAGCCAGTTGAACAAACTGAAAGATGTCTTGGTCTGCCAGCGGAAGGTCTTCAATAAATTTTTGCTCGATGGTCTGGTCCACGGATGATTGCTCGGTCATCAGCAGAGGCGTCACCGAGGAGCTGACCTCGACGGTCTGCGCGATCTCGCCGATGCTGAGTTGAAGGTTGACCTCCGAGGTCTGGTTGACTTCAAGATGGACGTTTTGAACGGTCGCCTTTTTAAAGCCGGTCAATTCAGCGCTCACTGAATAAGTGCTCGGTTGCAGCAGCGGCGCGACGTAGCGGCCAGCATCGTCGGTGAGCAGCGTCTTGGCGGCGCCCGTGTGGGTGTTGGTGACCGTGACGGTCACGCCAGGAATTACCGCCCCGTTGGGGTCTGTGACGGTGCCGGTCAGCATTGCCGTGAAGCTCTGCGCCGGCGTCAGGTTCGGGCACAGCAGAAGGACTGCGAATAGAATTTGTGGAATTTTATGATTTGCGAGGAGTTCCATCTGGCGCTCGATGCGTTCGAATCGCTCCCCCGGATTTATTTTCATATCTTAACAGAACTCCCATTTGGAGGTTTTTGCGAAGGAATAAAAATATTTTCGCAAAAAAGAACTTGAGCCCGTTGTGTATATCCTAAGGAGGTCGCAATGGAAACGACAGAACAGAAAATCTACCAATGCCTGGCAGAGATTGCAAGGATGGACGGAATCATGCTCTTACTCAGCACCCCGATTCCGACGCCGGACCTGCTGCTCGAATTTCTAGAATCGGTAGTGTCAGTCGAGCAGGAGCAAAGATCCGGTTCTCAGATGGATCAGGAACAGGATGTACGTGTGCACATTCTGAAAGCGGCGGATTCGTTGACATTAGTGCAGTAGGAAGGCGCGGCTTCGCCGCGCTGTGGACCACGAAGCGGTCCCGGGTGCAGCTTCGCTGCACCTAGGAAAGCCTGTGGCTTTCCACGTCCGCGAAGCGGACCAATAGCAGTAGCCGGGGGTGCCGACGCGCAGAGCGCGAGGCACCCCCGGTCGGCAGTTCAGAAAATAATCGGACCGCGCTAGCGGTCCCATTTTCCTCGTTTTTTCTTCGCAAATTCCTCGCCAGAAAATCCTGTATCGCATCGTATTTGCCACGTTGAAGCCATGCCATCTAATCAACAAGGAGGCGCTTCTTTGGGCATATCGCACCGACTTCAAGCCGGACTCCAATTAAGCTAAACCCTGTCGCCCGCCTTGCGGGCTCCCTCTCCGAAACCCGGCTTGGCCCCCGGCTCCGCTTCGCTGCGCCGGGGGCTACACGCTGGACGCCCCGCTTCGCGGGCTCTGTGGCTGCCGTTGAGGTTAGACGTAGTTTCTTTCATCGTGGGGCTCCGCTGGGGCTAAATATTTCTTAAACCAACCGGCTGCCAACTCTGCAACCTGTTGCAGTTTGCCCGGTTCTTCAAACAAGTGTGTCGCGCCCGGAACGATTTTCAATTCCTTTTTGCACTCCAGACGGGCATAGGCTTCGCGATTCAGCCGGATTACCGGTTCGTCATGGCCACCCACAATCAGCAAGGTGGGGCACTTTACTTGCGGCAGCGCTTGGCCGGCCAGATCGGGTCGCCCGCCGCGTGAGACCACTGCCCTGATCTCATTTTGAAGAGCGGCGGCCGCAACGAGGGCTGCTCCCCCGCCCGTGCTTGAACCAAAGTACCCTACGTTCAAATGTCCAATTTCTTCATTCGCTCTGAACCACCGCGTGGCGTCAACAAGTCGATTCGCCAGCAAATCGATGTTAAAGCGCAGATGAGCGGTTCTTAGATCGATCGCCTCCTCTTGCCGGGTGAGCAGATCAAAAAGCAATGTTCCCAGCCCCGCTTGCTGGATAATTTGGGCTACGTACTTATTCCGAGGGCTGTGGCGACTGCTTCCACTTCCGTGGGCAAACAACACGATGCCACTGGCGCCTGCCGGCAGGTTCATTTCGCCCTCAAGATGCACTTCGCCCGAAGTAACTGTGACGCTTTGAGCCAGTATGGCGGCCATCTATGTGGTTCTCCTGGATACTTCACAAGTAGCATCATCGTCCCGCGGAGGCAAGATCGCGAAATCACAATTCAAATTGCGGCGTTCAGAATCGAGGCTAGAATTTGTAGGGGGCGCCATTATCGGTAGAGGGCGTCGTTGGGATTGAACCGTCGCCATTTGTAGACCCGGATACCGTTGGGAGGCCAGTCATGAGTCCAATGAAAGTGCATATGAATATGACCTGTCGGCATTGCAACAATCCTCTCCAGCCCAAGCAGCACTCCTATACGCTGACGACTGACTCGGGTGAAGAGGAGATGAAATTGAATGCTTACGTCTGCGGAAATTGCGGCTACACGGAATTTATCAATGCCCGCATTTCGGGAGAAGAGACGATCAATTACGCGCCTGACGGTGAGATCGGTCAGAAACAAGAAATCTGACTCATGGTCGTGATCGGTCTTTTATTGCTTTGTGGTTAAACTGCTTTTTTGACCACCAAGGACACCAAGGACACAATGGCAAAAACCAACGTGTGGACTTGCAAGTTCAGCGGTATTTCAATCTGCATCCATCGGTAGTCAGGCTCGCTGTTGAGAATTGGGAAGAATAAGACGCAGCAGGAACAGCAGCAGGCATCCCACGGCCGCGCCGATGAGCGTGCCAAATCCAAGTCCAAACGTGAGGTGGCCCAGGATGTGTTTCAGGTGCGATGGGTCGTGACCTGGAAATGAATATTCCGGAGCGGAGAAGATGTTGTTCGTACCCGTAATTACGGAAAACTCGATCGCGCCGACTATCAGCAACTGTGTCCATGCCACAAGCAGAACAGTTGCCAGCACAACATTTGTGTATCCACCGAACTTTCGCACATGAATCAGCGCGGTCGCGAGTAAAACGCAAGCAGCCAGCGTTACCGTCACGCTAGCAGATGTAACAAGCCACTGGGGAGAGCCCGCGGCATAGAGAAGTAGCCGCAATAGCCAGACTATAAATATCAAAGCAAAAAGAGGCTTCAGCAGTCGGACGTGTCCTCTCAGATTCTGTCCCGAGATTTTCATCATTCCTCCGCTCGTGGCTGGTTCACCCGGACGATCACAAGCGTCATGTCATCTTGCGGTTCGGGACCGGCCCACTTTGTCACTTCATCCAAAATATTTTCCCTAAGCTGCGCCAGTGGCCGATTGCGGCCGGACCTGACCAGTTCCTCCAACCGGTCTTTGCCGAATTCGGTTCCCTGGCTTCCCGTTGCTTCCACGATTCCGTCGGAATAGAGCACGAGCATATCTTGGGGTTGAAGCAGGACCTCGCCCACCTGGAAATCGGCTTGGGGGAACGCTCCCAGCGGAAGCCCTCCTTTGTCCAGAGCGCAACCATAATCCGGACGAATCAGGATCGGCAGAGGGTGGCCCGCGTTCACATAGCGCAGCCTGCGCTGGTTGCCGTTCCACTCGGCGTAAAAGAGCGTTGCAAAACGGGACGATTCGGTGACCTGGTAAAGATGGTGATTCAATCTGCAGCAAACTTCGCCGGGCGGCAGACCGGCGTCGACCAGAACGCGCAGGAGCGCCTGCAGGTTTGCCATCAGGATCGCCGCAGGAATGCCCTTCCCGCTGATGTCGGCGATGGCAAAAGCCAGCCGGCCATCGGGCATCTGCAGGACATCATAATAATCCCCGCTGATTCCGCGAGCGGGAATGCATTCGGCTGAAAATTCCAGACCTGTGCCATCCGGAAAGGTTCTTGGAAAGAGCAGGCGCTGAACCTGCAAAGCAAAGTTGACCTCCGCCTCTTTCAGCGCCAATTCATGACGGCTGGCTTTGAGCTGGAGCTGCAGGCGGTAGACGGCGGCGCTGAGGACCGCGACGGCCGTGGTTCCGAAAAAGGCGAGCACCCAGGTGACGAGAACAGAGCGCTGGAACAGTTCCCGGCCGACAAAAAGCAAAATCCCCGCGACTGCTAGAAATCCGGTCAGGTAAACCTTTTCACGTGACATCTGATCACCAGGATCAGTAGGACCCGGCGAACACCGGGGACACGGCGAGATAAAGGCTCTTCTATCAGCAACATTCTACGCCAATGGAGCGGTCGCTTCTGGTCCCCGTGTCCCCAGTGTTCCCCGTGGTTTAGTCTTTCTCTACGGAACAATCCCGCGTCTAATACTCCGTGCAAGGTGGCGCGTCTAACGATTTCACCAGGCTGGCAAATTTTGGATCGGAGCGGAAGCGGTCGAATCGTGGATCGACCTTGATAGAGCCGACGCAAGGCGCGTTTCCCGCCACCGCCTGCTGGATCGTCTTTAGAACCTGATCGCGTTTTCCCAGGCCGGAGTAAATCACCGCAAAGCGGAGCGGCGAGACCTCCTCGCTCCTGGCCCGTCGCTGCAGATTGTCCAATACACGCTGCGCATCCCGGGCCCGGCCCGTAATGGCGTAGATATATCCAACCGCCGCCAGCGATAGCGTGTCGTTTGGGTTGAGCTTGGATGCGGTCACCAGCTCTCGGATTGCCTGTTCCCATTGTCGCATCTGCTGAAAAGTGACAGCCAGTTGATAATGCGGGCGCCACTCGCTGGGCTGCGCGCGAATAAGCTGCTCATAATTGCGGACGGCGTCAGCCCACTGATGGAGCGCCGCATATTCGGCGGCCAGTTTTGAGTAGACACTGGTCAAGGCAGGCTTGAGCCGGATTGCATTCTGAAATTCGCCGATCGCTTCCTGGTGGCGATTGGTCTTTGCGTACATTACGCCCAGATTGGCATGCGCTTCGGCGCTCACGGGGCTGAGACGAAGCACCTGCTGGAACGCTTCAATCGCTTCAGGATAACGTCCCAGTCCTGCATACGCGGCGGCCAGTCCGTTGTAACCTTCCGGCGAGTCTGGATGAAGGCGAACGACCTGCCGGTAAGATTCCAGGGCCTGCTCGAGGTTTCCGAGGTTGGCGAAGACCATGCCGAGATTGCTGTAAAATTCCGGGTCCTCTCCTTTGAGGCGGATCGCCGCCTTGCTCGATTCGACCGCCTCACTGGAATGGCCGCTGGAGAAATACGCGACGCCGAGATTGGCGTGGGCGTCTACCAAGTCCGGCTTCAGCCGAATCGCTTCTTTATAGGCGCTGATGGCATCTTCATACCGGCCCATTTGCGAGTACGCCAGACCGAGGTTGTTGTATGCCTCGGCATAACTCGGCTTTATCCTGACCGCCTTCAGGTAGGCCTCGGCGGCGTCGGCGTGCCGGTCAAGTTGCGAATAAGCGAGGCCAAGCCGATTATAGGCTTCGGCAAATTTGGGACTGGCCTGCACCGCCTGCCGCGCCTCTTCGGCCGATTCCGGGTACTTTCCCAACATGGCATACGTCCCGCTCAGATGAAAATGGACCTGCGCATTGGCTGGATCGAGCCGCGACGCGTTCCGGTATGCGTCGACGCTATCTGTGAAGCGCTTCAGATAGAAATAGGCGGTCCCGAGTTTTATATAGCTTTCAACATTGGGTTGAAGCTGGACGGCTTGACGGAGGGCGCGCGCGGCTTCATCCCATCTTCCCAGATGTAGAAAGATTTCGCCGCAGCGGCGGAGCGAATCGCGATCGTCGGGTTGTATCCGCAGGATGGCGCGGTAGGTCTCGACCGCGTCCAGATAATGTTCCTGGTTTTCCTGCGCAACAGCCTGATTGCGCAGCGCCTCGATGTCCGGCGTAGCTTGCGGCTGGCCTGCTGCAGAGGATTTCTCCGGATGTTGCTGTTGCTGCCAGAGTTCCGCGCTGCCAAAGACGCGGGTTGTTGTGCTCGGTCCAAACAGAAACAGAAACAGAAACAGAAACAGAAATACAGACGAAACAGAAGGCTTGGTTAGTATGATTGGATTCATCGCCAGCACCCTAAATTCTGAAGATCAACAGGTCTGAAAAACTCACCGCGAAGATGCTAAGAACGCGAAGGCTTTTATTAGAGGACATTTAGTATCTTCTGAGCATGATCCATACGGGCGAACCTCAGCTAGCGGCTGTCGAATAACACCCAATTTATCACAAGCCGATTGATGGAGTCATGAAGTTGATGTAATGACAGAAATGGAATGAAGATCACGGCCGAAACCCCATGATGCACGCGGCGCGATGGAACGCGGTGTCGGTTCGCATCCATTTTAAAGAGGAGTTTCTTGAATTGCTCCATCGCCATGGTGTCGACTACGATCCTCGATATATTTGGGATTAATTGATCAGGGTGTCGCACCTTCGGCGCTCCCCGAGTTGGTAATGTAACCTGAATCCCGACCTTACGGTCGGGCCTATTCAAAGCCGGCCCTTCGGGCCTCCTTGATGGGCCGCCTCCGGCGGTATTGGAGCCGCATTCGGCCAGACAACCAATGCATATCGGGATTTTACCGTTTCCGGAACGAACGATCCGGGCGGCCGCGTAATCGAGTTCCAGCTCCGCCTGAATTTCTAAGGGGCAAGTTTGGGGACTGCGTAGTGGACTGCACCTCGAAATTGAAACACGTCAGGTTCCTAGTTTGCTTGACAATTGTGCGATCTGAAAGATAGATTGCCTCCACAATAAAATATGGCGTGAAACGTGGGCTCGTGATTACTTCTCTGCAACTGGCGTTTGCGCAGGGAAACTTTTCCAGCTCAGATCTGGGTATGAGCCGCTTTCCCGAATTATTCACAAAGTTTTTGATAGCGAGAGGAAAAGCCGCGCAGCGGCGCAGAGAATTGTAGCCGAGGCCGTGAGGCCTCGGTCAGGCGTCCCCAGACAGGTCAAGCCCGCCTCAGGCGGGCGACAGAATTCGATACGCGAGATGTCATGCCTGCGATTGATTGTGTATTTGCACATCAAAAACATTCTGTCGCCCGCCTGAGGCGGGCTTGTCATTATCGGGAACACCTGACCGAGGCCTCACGGCCTCGGCTACAATTCTCTGCGCCGCTGCGCGGCTCCCTTTGTCGCTACAAAAAATTTGTGAATCATCCGGGCTTTCGGCTGGTCCGAATGTGTTCCAAGCAGCTAGCTAAACAGCCATAACCATGGCCAAGGAATTCAGCCGTCGCAGCTTTCTTCAGCAGAGCGCCAAAAGTTCGGTCCTTGCCCTGAGCGTCGGCTCAATCTGGGCCGAAGTGCAGAAGGCCGGATCTACCAAGCCGCGATCCATTCTTTCAGTGGCGTATCGAGAAAAGCTTCGAGCCGCGGCGGATGAAATTATTCCTGCTGCCGGCGGAATGCCTGCAGCCAGCCAGGTGGGTGCTGTCAGCTACATTGAAGTCGTGTTGGCCAAAGTTCCCGAGTTGAAGAAACAAGTGCAGGCTGCACTCAACCAACTCGACACACGCGCCCAGTCTCTTTTCAAACAATCATTCGCCAAAGTGAGCTCTGCCGAGAGGGTGGAATTGCTGCGAGCCTTCCAGGAGCAATCAGAGCGGCCGGGACCAGCAGGGACGCTTTACGCTTCCATTCCCACCAATCTGTTTGCGACTCTTCGCGACCTGGTCTACGAAGCGTACTACACCAGTCCTAAGGTGTGGCCGCTGCTGGGATATAAGCTATATCCCACCAATGATGCTGGTCCTGACATGAAGCCTTTTGACGATACGATCTTGGCCGAGATTCGGAAGCGCCCCAAGAATTACCGCGAGGTGAAGTGATGGCGCGAGAGCGGGCGGATGTTCTGGTGATTGGATCGGGCGCGGCAGGTGGCGCCGTCAGCAAGCGGCTTGCTGACTACGGCGCCAAAGTTGTATGCCTGGAGCAGGGCGACTGGGTAGAGCCATCGCGGTATCCTTCCACACGCCCTGATTGGGAAGTGCAACTGCAGCGCGGCCCCTGGAATTTCAATCCTAACGTCCGGCGCCGCCCGGAAGACTACCCGGTCGTTTCGCGTGGATCACACCCGCCTTCGGTGCTCATGTTCAATGCGGTGGGTGGAAGCACCATTCACTGGACAGGACACTTTCCGCGTTTCCACCCTTCCGATTTTCGCGTCCGAACGCTGGACGGAGTGGCCGATGATTGGCCAATCAGCTACCAGGAACTCGAACCCTACTATGACGCGAACGATCGTGAGATGGGGATCTCTGGAATTGCCGGCGATCCCTGCAATCCTCCTCGAAAGGGCAGGCCGACGCCTCCGCTCCCGCTGGGCGTGCTGGGAGAGACTATTGCGCGAGGGTTCGACAAGCTGGGTTGGTACTGGTGGGTTTCCGACAACGCCATCATTTCGCAGGAATACGATGGCCGACCCGGCTGTACCCTTCATGGAAAATGCATGCTGGGTTGCCCCATCGCCGCCAAAGCCAGCACGGACGTGACCTATTGGCCTAAAGCTCTGCAGAAGGGAACTGTCCTGCGAACACGGGCTCGCGTTCGCGAAATCACTTTGGATAGCAGCGGCAGGGCGCGTGGGGCCATCTATTATGACCGGGCGGGTAAGCTGCACGAAGAGTTGGCCCGAGTGATAGTCGTTTGCTGCAATGGGGTCGGAACGCCGCGCTTGCTCCTCAACTCCAAGTCAAAGCTTTTCCCCAATGGCCTGGCGAACTCTTCCGGGCTGGTGGGAAAGAACTTCATGCTCCATCCATTCCGCATGATCGAGGGCGTTTTTGAACAACCCATGTATGGTTGGCTGGGCCCTTTTGGCATCCCCGCCTTCAGCCAGCACTTTTACGAAACGGATCTTTCGCGTGGCTTTGTTCGCGGCTATACATTCCTGCTGGAGCGTTCCTTTGGCCCGCTGCATGAAGCGTGGGGCGGATTTACTTCCAGGCCAGTCCCATGGGGCAAAGACCACCATCGCATAATGCGGCAGCGCTTTGGACACGTCATTCGAGTGACGCTGCTCGGAGAGGACCTGCCGGAAGAACACAACCGCGTGGAATTGGATCCTTCTGTGACCGACGGCAACGGGATTCCTGCTCCCCGCGTCATTTATTCCTACAGCGAAAACAGCCTGCGCATGCAGGAACACTCCGCGCGGACGGCCAAGCAGGTGCTGGAAGCTGCCGGCGCTTATCAGGTGTTTGACAGCGGAATCATCCAGCCGGCATTTCATCTGATGGGCACAGCCCGAATGGGAAATGATCCAAAAAAGTCGGTGATCAATCGCTGGCACCAGGCCCACGACGTGAAGAACCTGTTTATCGTCGACGGCAGTTCCTTTGTCACGGGCGCCGCTGTAAATCCCACCTCGACGATTGGCGCTCTGGCCCTGCGCGCCGGCGACGCCATTTGGAGCCAGCGCCGCGAGTGGCAGTGATTTTTCATTCGCGTGTTGGCACCCACAGAGCCGCGACCGGAAGGAAGCGGCGCGCCAGATTGAGT
>DASYPF010000127.1:0-4474 GCA_036006905.1 Acidobacteriota bacterium | reverse complement strand
ATCGGTCATCAGGCAGGTGGCGCGAGCGGTTTTTGGAAATGCGATTACGTCTCGGATCGATTTCTCGCCCGCCAGGATCATTACAATTCGGTCCAGCCCCAAGGCGATTCCTCCGTGAGGCGGTGTGCCGTATTGCAGCGCTTCCAAAAAGAAGCCGAATTTTGTCTCGGCTTCTTCGTCGCTCAACCCCAGCGCCTGAAAAACCTTGCGCTGGACATCTCTCCGATGAATACGAATGGATCCGCCGCCTATTTCCGTTCCGTTGAGGACCAGGTCGTACGACTTGGCCCGCACCTTGCTCGGGCCGGTCAAGAGCAGCTCTTCTTCTCCTTCGGCCGGACTGGTGAATGGGTGATGCAGGGCAAAATATCTTTTTTCCTCCTCGTCATACTCCATCAGGGGGAAATCATAGACCCACAAAAAACAATATCGGTCGGCCGGGATCAGCGCCTGTTGGCGAGCAACGTGCAGACGCAGCGCCGCGAGACTCTCGTTGACAGTCCGGTCTTTGCCGCCGACGAGAAGGAGAATCAATCCGTGCGACGAGCGGGCCGTTTCCAGAACGCGTTCCAGCTCGGCGGCACCGACAGACTTAGGCAGTGAGCTCGTGATTTCAGTCCCTCTCTTGACCCAGACCAATCCGCCGGCGCCGAACTGCTTTACATAGTCGGCAAGATCATCGGTTTGCCTTCGCGAAAACGTCTCACCGCCTTCCACGGCGATTCCCTTGACGCAGCCGCCCCCCTGCACGGCATCACGGAAGACCTTGAATTCGCTTTCAGCAAACTGAGGAGTGAAGTCGATCAACTCCATGCCAAATCGGGTATCGGGCTTATCGGACCCATAACGCGCCATCGCTTCCCGATAAGGCAAGCGCGGAAAGGGAGTCTCGACCACAACACCGATGCGCGAAAATACTTTGGCCATCATCGGCTCAATCAATTGAAAGATCAATTCGGGGCGGGCGAACGACATCTCGATGTCGACCTGCGTAAACTCGGGCTGTCGATCAGCCCGCAAGTCTTCGTCCCGGAAGCATCGGACGATCTGGAAGTATCTGTCAAAACCGGAAACCATCAAGAGCTGTTTGAAGAGCTGCGGAGATTGTGGAAGCGCAAAAAATTTTCCGGGCTGCACGCGGCTGGGAACCAAATAATCCCTGGCACCTTCAGGAGTGGATTTTGTCAGAATGGGAGTTTCTATTTCGAGAAACCCCCGGCTGCTCAGGTATTCCCGAATGTCAAATGTCGCCTGGTGACGCAGTATGAAGTTTTGCTGAAATCGCGAGCGACGCAAATCCAAATACCGATATTTCAGCCGGCTGTCCTCTGATGCCTGCGAGTCTTCATTAATCGGAAAAGGCGGCGTTTTGGCCACATTGAGAATTTTTATTTCTTCGGCGACAACTTCAATCTCTCCGGTCGAGAGATCCGGGTTGACCGTCTCCGAGGAGCGACGAGTTACCCTGCCGCGCACGGCCAGCACAAACTCCACACGCAGCTCTTTGGAGCGCTCCAAGACCTCACCGCCGGCATCTGAACGAATTACCACTTGGGTGATTCCTTCACGATCGCGCAGGTCGACAAATATCAAGTTCCCAAAATCGCGCCGGCGATCTACCCACCCCATCAGTGTGACGGCGCGGCCTGCGTCTAGGGGCCGCAACTCGCCGCACGAATGTGTGCGCGTCCAGTCGCTCAATGGATCCAACCTGGTCACTTCAATTCCCTTTCTGGTCGCGTTCCAACGGGTTGTTCATACCTAAAGCCGTCCACGTCTACGTCCACGACCACGACGACGACAACGGGCACGTTAAACGACCACATAGACGTGGGTCGTTAACGTGGTCGTAGGCGTGGACGTGATCGTGGCCGTAGTCGGTCTTCAACATGTCAAACTGGAAAAACGATGATCAAAATTCAACGTTGTTTACGACTAATAGCACACATCTGAACCAATCGATCGTCTCGCAGAGCCGCGCAGCGGCGAGAAAATTGTAGCCGAAGCCATGAGGCCGGGTTAACAAATTCCAAAAATCAATCGAGTTGCGCAGCGGCGACCAGAAATCCATGGCACACGCAATATTTCTTGGCTCAACGCTCAAATGTTACGAATCGGCACAGGTTCTTTCGCCGCTGCGCGGCTCGTTGCGCAGGTGAAAACCGGAAACCGAGGCCTCACGGCCTCGGCTACAATTCTTGATGCCGCCGCGCGGCTCCACGTTAACGACCACGTGGTCGTGATCGTAGTCGTGCACGTAGACGTCGACGGTTTTAGATCCCAACAACGTTATTGGAACGGAGTTCGTCATGCATAACCCGGATTCACGGCTGGTTTCGAGAAAAACCAAAGACAGTTAAGCTCGTTTCAACGGGATTCTCCTCCACGGATTGCCTTCAGTATCTCCTCAACTCGGGCTGGAACCGCTACTTGTGTTCCGGTGCTCATGAACTTGAATTGGACTTCGTCGCGACGCAACTCGTCTTCTCCGAAAATAACGACAAATGGAATCTTCAATTTATCTGCCTGTCGGAGCTGTGCTTTTAAGCTACGGTTGTCAAATTCAAATAGAGCACGAATATGCTTGCGTCTCAACTCGGCGGCCAGGCCCACCGCAAAATCAAAACAGCCGGAGCCAAGCGGCGCCAGGTAGACCAGAGGCCTCGCCCAAGAATAATCCTTCTCGGGCAGAGCCAGAATGAAGCGTTCCTCTCCCAATGCAAAGCCAAAACCTTGCAAAGGCGGGCCGCCCAGGCTTTCCGACAAGCCATCGTAGCGCCCGCCGCCCAGCAGCGCATTCTGAGCACCTAAGGCGCCGCTGATGATTTCAAATGTAGTTTTCTGGTAGTAGTCCAACCCGCGCACCAGCCGCGAGTTCACCGTATACGCGAGTTTCTGCGCATCCAGATATCTGCGCACGCTCGTAAAATGCTGCCGGCATTCTTCGCCAAGAAAGTCAAGAATGGCCGGCAGAGTCTTGATGTACTTCTGGTCGGCTTCCACTTTGCAGTCAAACACGCGCAGAGGGTTGGTCACGGCGCGTCGATTACAGTCCGCGCAGAGGTGCGGCAGAATCTCCGAGATCCTTTCACGCAGCGCTTTCAAATAAGCCGGGCGGCAAAGGGGGCAGCCGATCGAGTTAATGTGCAGTTGGTACGAACGGATCTCGAGCTCATCGAGGAGACGCACCAGCATCTCGATCACCTCGGCGTCCACAGCCGGATGATCGGAGCCTAAAACCTCACCTCCGATCTGGTGAAACTGGCGATAGCGGCCTTTCTGAGGCCGTTCATGTCGGAACATCGGGCCCACGTAAAATAATTTCAGCGTTCCCGATCCCATTGCCAGATGGTTTTCAATACAGGCGCGGACCACCGGCGCAGTCCCTTCGGGGCGCAACGTCAGCGACTTCTCATTCTTGTCGAGAAACGTGTACATCTCCTTTTGCACGATATCGGTATCAACACCGATACTTCGCGCAAAAAGCTCGGTTTCTTCGAAGATCGGCGTGCGAATTTCCGCATACCCGTACCTCAACAGGATGTCGCGCGCTTTCTCTTCCAGGTATTGCCATTTCTCAACTTCCCCGGGCAGCAGATCCTGCGTTCCCTTAATGCGCTGGATCATCGCTTACCGTACTGCTGAAGATATACATTTTTGTACTCGACATAATTGCGCGCATGTCGCTCAATCCGATCCAGATCCTCCGGTGTCAGCGGACGTTTTATTTTTCCTGGAAATCCCATCACCAGACTGCCAGAAGGGATTTTCATGTGCTCAGGAACCAACGTGCCGGCGGCCACGATACAGTGCTCGCCGATTTCACAGTCATCCAGCAACGTCGCGTTCATCCCAATGAGCGTGTGCGATCTGATCGTGCAGCCGTGCGCCATGACGCGGTGTCCCAGCGTCACGTGATCTCCAACAATAAGTGGATACGTGTCACGTGTCACATGCAGCACCGTGCCGTCCTGGACATTGGAGTAACTCCCGATTCGAATATAATTGACGTCGCCCCTGACTACCGTGTGGAACCAGATGCTGGAATGCTCGCCGACCTGAACATCCCCGATGATTTGAGCGCTTTCCTCGACAAACGCGGTTTCTGCGATCTTAGGCCAGATTCCCTGATACGGTTTCAACATGAGAGAAAGCCAGCGGCAAAAATGGAACCGGCATTATAGCAGGCAGCAAGGCGGGGTTGTTAGCCTACCGGGACCAACTGGGGGTGAGCAAATGAAATGTCCGGTGGTTTTAGCGCCGAGGCCGTGAGGCCTGACAATTATACGCATTTGGCTCCGCGCACGCCAAAGGCGCGCACAGCCCGCGGAGCGGGCGACGGCGTAAAGCCCCGGGTGGAGCGTAGCGGAACGCGGGGTACGCGGTCCCATCACGAGTTTGAGAGCCCGTGAAACGGGCGACGGGTCTTTCTTGTGGGAAGCTCCGCCGCCCCTTACGGGGCTACCTAATGCTA
>DASYPF010000126.1:0-4110 GCA_036006905.1 Acidobacteriota bacterium | reverse complement strand
CAAAACTTGGATCACTGCAACCGTTAGGGATGACAGTGCCGCCGTAGCGCCCCAGGGAAAATGAAATCCGTCCCGGTACAAATAGGGAAACTGCCATCCGCCGAAAAATAACGTCGCAACCAACCCTGCCATTACCACGGTCTCCACAAAATCGGTCATGAAGAACATACCGAACTTCATTCCAGAGTACTCGATAAAGTAGCCGATGATTTCCGATTCTCCTTCGGGCAAATCAAACGGGGCCCGCTTGGTTTCGGCCATTGCCGCTGCCGTGAACAAAAGGAATCCAAGCGGCTGCAAGAATATGCCCCACTTGGGGAGGAAGCCAAAAAGCAGCTCCCCCTGCCGGTAGACGATTCCCTGCAGGCTGATCGTCTGAAATACCATCACTAGTCCAATCACGGTGGCGCCGATTGTGATCTCATAAGAAATCATTTGAGAAGAGGCACGCAGTCCTCCGAGCAGTGAAAAGTTGTTGTTGGAGGCCCAGCCGGCCAGCACAAAACCATAGACGCCCATCGACATGGCGGCAAAAACGTAGAGCAGACCCACATTAACGTTGGCCACCTGAAGGTTAACCGGCCGGCCTCCAACCCAGAGTTGATCTCCGAAGGGGATCACCGCAAAACTAATCAGCGCGAAAAACAGAGCCACAAAGGGCGCGACCGTGTGCATCAGCCGATTAGCGCCGGCCGGGACAAAATCTTCTTTTGTGATCATCTTAATCGCGTCGGCCAGGGGATGAAACAGCCCGATCAAAGTCATGCCGAAGATTGATGCCCGATTGGCGCCGATTCGATCTTGGATTAACGCGCTTTGCTTGCGCTCAGCCCAAGTAAGCAGCGCCGTAAAGTTGAGCAGCACAAACAGCGAGAATGCTACTTTACCGGCGGCGATGGCTAGTTGGGTCATGTCAGTTCACAGTGCTCAGTTCTCAGTTCTCAGTGCCCAGTTCTCAGTGTTCAGTTCTCAGGTTTCTCCCAATTCCCTGTTATCAGTGGTCAGTTCGTCCGTTACTGTGCTCTGCCAAACGCGAACTGAGCTCTGAGCTCTGGGCACTGGGAACTGGCCACTGGGAACTGGGAACTGACCGGCGTTCATTTGCGGCTCACCCTGGGCGCCTCGACCGGCACGATCGGCCGTTGATAAACCACTTCGACTTCCGGTGGATCCAGCGCCGGCTGATCGAAGAAGGAAAACTCGGCGCGCAAGTCCGACAATAATTGCTCCCGCTCGAAAAAGACGGGATCCATTTCAAAACGGGAGCCCAGTTTAGCCATTAATTCCCTCTCCGACAGAGAATCACCCAGCGGCGCAATCGCGCGATCAAATCTCTGCGCGCGCCCCTCAAAGTTGGTAAAGCTTCCATCCTTCTCCGCATAGGTCGCTGATGGGAGCACCAGCGCTGCAGTCTCGGCCGTCTTATTGTGGTTACTTCCCACAAAGATCAAGTGCTCCAACGACCCGAGCACTTCGCCAAACTCTGGCTCGAGAGTCAAATCCTGAAGAAAAACCAGCAACATCCGGATGGCGCCTCCTTGGATCTCTTCTGCCATCCAAGCGCCATTACTCGTGTCTTGCCGGTATAAACCCATCTCCGCGCATCCGCGCGTGTTTGGGTTCTTGTCACCTCGGATCAGAAAATCGTCTTCGAACCCGGGCCGCTCCGCAGGGTTACGAAAATCGATCTTGCTGATTCTCATGTGCCGCGCGAATTTCGCGATGGCATAAAGGTCTTCATTGGAAAGCTTGGGAGACAGAAAAATACCTATCGAATCGGCGCCATGCCGGCCGACGGCTTCACGAATCCACAAGGATGCCGTATCCAAAGCCTCATCGGCGGTCACCGCAATCCGTTGTTCTCCCTTTCCCATCAAAAATTTTTGCAATCGAGCAGGCGCGTCAATAAATTCAAAACCGTAGCGTCCTTCATCACAGATCCACCACTTGTTCACATCTGGATTGAAACGGGGTTTGATGCGAAGGACACGTTTTCCCCGAGACTGGTAGGGACGCTGTACATTGTAATGAATCTCAATGCTGCATCCGCGCGCGCAACCCGGGCAAATCGATTTGGCCCGATCCAGATACCAGACGCGGCATTGAAACCGGAAGTCGCGTTCCGTGAGCGCTCCCACAGGACAAATGTCAATCACGTTGCCGCTGTAAGGGTTGTTTAGTTCTCTATCTTCAAAGAGGGCGATCTCGGAGTGCTCGCCGCGGCTGACAATTCCTAACTCGTAGCTCTTGCTCACTTCCTTGCAAAAACGAACGCAGCGCGAACACAGAATGCACCGCTCGTTGTCCAAAATCACGTGCGGTCCGATGGGATAGGCTTTGCGGCGCTTAATTTTGTTTTCCAGGAACTTGCTCTGGTAAAGACCAAACTCCATGTAAAAATTCTGCAGGTCACATTCGCCCGATTGGTCGCATACAGGACAGTCGAGCGGGTGATTGCTCAGCAGAAATTCCAAAATCGCCTGACGGGCCACCTTAACCTGATCCGTATTGGTGTGAACCACCATGCCCTCGGTGGCCTGTGTGTAACAGGCAATTTGAAGCTTGGGCATTTTCTCGATTTCGACAAGACACATGCGGCAACTTCCTGCGATGCTCAAACCGGGGTGATAGCAGTAGCGTGGGATGTAGGTCCCCAGCGCCTCAGCCGCCTGGATGACGGTCTTCCCCTTGTCGACTGTGATTTGCTGTCCGTCAATTGTGAGTGTGGGCATTCCAATCTAAAGCGTCCGTGGTCAGTGGTCAGTGGTCAGTTGTCCGTGGTCAGTTGTCCTGGGAGCGCACGCTTCCAGCGTGGCCTCAGTTTCGCGCACATCTAGCACGCGAAACGCGTGCGCTCCCAGAAACAACGGACAACGGGCCACGGACAACGGACAACTGACAACGGACAGTTTTTTACTGCACAGCCAAACACCTATTGTGCGCAACATGACTCTCAAATTCATCGCGAAACTTCGTGATGAAACTTTGCACTGGAAGCGCGGCGGCATCACCCAAGGGGCAGATCGTATTCCCCAAAATATTGCCCGCGATGCGAAGCAGATTGTCCAGGTCTCCCTTGACGCCCTGTCCCTCCAGGATGCGAGCCAGAATTCGGGTCATCCACCCTGTGCCTTCGCGGCATGGCGTGCATTGGCCACAGCTTTCGTGCTGGTAAAACTTGGAGATTATTGTTAACACTTTCACCAGGCACGCACTCTCGTCCATGACAATGATTCCTGCCGAGCCGACCATCGATTTAATCGCGGCCAGCGAATCGACATCCATCTTCACGTCAATTTCGCCGGGTGAGAGAACGGGGGCTGATGAACCGCCTGGAATCACGGCGCGCAGCTTCTTGTCGCTTCGCATGCCGCCGGCGTGGTTAAAAATAATCTCGCGCAGCGTGGTTCCCACCGGCAATTCATAGACGGCTGGTTTTTTCACGTGACCGCTGACAGAAAACAGGCGGGTCCCGCCGTTCCTGGAAGTGCCCAGGCTTGCAAACCACTCGCCTCCGTTGCGGATAATTCCAGGAACGTGAGCAAGAGTTTCGGTGTTGTTGATGATCGTAGGACAGCCAAACAGTCCGGAGATCGCGGGAAAAGGCGGCTTCAGCCGCGGCCAACCGCGCTTGCCTTCCAGCGATTCCAGAAGAGCGGTCTCTTCTCCGCAGATGTACGCGCCGGCGCCCAGATGAATGGTTACATCCAGATCAAAACCGGTTCCAAAAATATTCTTCCCGAAGAATCCTTCTCGGTACGCTTCATCCAGCGCCGCCTGGACTATATTGGCATAGTGGAAGTATTCTCCCCGCGTATAGATAAAACAGCGGCGCGCATCGATGGCATAGCTGGCAATGACAATTCCCTCCAACAGCAGATGTGGATCCCACTCCAAAATATGCCGGTCCTTGAAAGTGCCCGGCTCGCTCTCGTCGCAGTTGACCACCAGATACTTGGGTTTGGGCGAATCTTTGGGAATGAAGCTCCATTTCTTCCCGGTAGGAAAGCCTGCGCCCCCCAGGCCCCGCAGGTTCGACTTGGTCACTTCATCAGTGATTGTCTGCGGCGTCATCTGCGTGAGCGCTTTCCGGGCAGCCTGATAGCCACC
>DASYPF010000125.1:0-16709 GCA_036006905.1 Acidobacteriota bacterium | reverse complement strand
TGAAATCACCAACAACGAAATTTCGAGGGACGAATGATAAAAACACAAATTCGGACATCATTATCATTCGCCATCGGAACCTTGACCATTCGTCATTCGAACTTCGTCATTCGCAATTTCCAACCGCCTACTCCTCTCCACTGGCGCGCATTTGCTCAAAGTCGGCCAACAGACTTACGTAAACTTGTTTTATTTGCCTCTGAGTGTCGCTGTATTTTCCCGAATTCTCAATCAAGTAATCGGCATACTTGATCTTCTCGGTAACCGGCATTTGCCTGCTGATGCGCAAGCTGGCCTCATCGGGAGTTAAGCCGTCGCGGGCAATCAGCCGAGCAAACTGCAGCTCGGGGGAACACGACACCACGATGATCTTGTCATATTGCTTGTAACTACCGGTTTCAATCATTAATGCAGCGTCGGTAATTACAATCGGCGACCGCCTTGTTTGCCTGAAGTGCAGCGCTTTTAATTCCCTTTCTTCTTCCTCGAACACTCGAGGATGAACAATGGCATTTAGCTGGCTCAGTTTCTGTTCATCCGCGAAGACGGTCTTGCCGAGCTTCTTCCGATCTATCTCGCCATCGGGCCCTAATAGATCGGTTCCGAATTGGTTGATAATCTCGTCGAAAGCAGGCTGCCCCTTTTCAATGATCCGGTGTGCCAGCTTGTCGGCATCGATAGTGTAAGCTCCCAAGCGTCCAAATTCAGCCAGCGCGTGACTCTTGCCTGTTCCAATCCCGCCGGTCAAACCAACTCTCAATATGGAATCGCTCATGTAGAAGGTGCGCTGTGTTTACAAAGGGTTCTGGCACGCCGGGGGCATGCGTCACCCCGCACTAACGTACGGGCTCTGACGTGGGTGGCGCCTGTGGCTACCTAAAATGTCCAAGCTTTAAGGCACGCTGGAAGCGTGCGCTCCCAGCTATTTATGACTCAGGATATATCTGCTTCGCAAGAGCAAACGGCAGTTGACACACTTAGGGGCGTCGGCTACCTTACTGGCCTTTATGAAGAAGGACCGAATTTTCCTCGTGTTAAAAGTCGGTATCACCCTGCTGTTGCTTTTTTTCCTTTATTCCAAGATCGACTGGCCGGAGTTCGGCAGGATTTTACACCGCGCGAACTTTCTGTGGGTGGCAGCCGCTCTCGCCGTCCATTACGCTTCTTATTTTTGGAGCACCGCACGGTGGAAAATCATTCTGGCGAATTTCAAGATCCATGCTCCTTTTGGAAAGCTGGTACGAATAACTTTCATCGGTGGTTTTTTTAACTTATTCTTGCCATCCATGGTGGGAGGCGATGTTTTCAAGGCATTTTACCTGGCGCGAGATCAGAAACAGCGCTTTACCACTACGCTGACGTCGACGATTTTAGACCGCAGCGCAGGTTTTCTGGCACTGCTGACCATCGGCACCACGTTCGCGGCCATTCGTTCCGTCACGGTAAGAGGCGTCCCGATTTTCCCCAGCATAGCCACGTTCACTGCGGTGTTCATCCTGGCAAATGTCGTAATTTTCAGCAAAACGCTCCATCAGTGGCTGGACGGAGTTCTCCGCCGCCGGGGAATGACGCGGTCTGTAGAAAGGCTCGATGCTGTGGCTGATGGCTTGAAGGCATTGAGCCGCAATCCTCAAGCTCTCTCCAAGTCCTTGATGATCTCATTTGCTGTCCAGTTTATGGTAGTCGTGATTGTTTGGTTTGTCGGACTGGCTCTCCATACGGAAGTTGCCTTTGTCTACTTCCTCATTTTTGTTCCCCTCATCAGCGTCATTACCATGTTGCCGCTTACCATCAATGGAATCGGTCTGCGCGAAGGCGTCTTCTACTTATTTTTTTCCCAAGTAGGGATGTCGCGGGAAGCCTGCGTCTCCCTGGGGCTTCTTTACTATCTAGTCCTGGTCCTGACGGCGCTTCCTGGAGGTGTGCTGTATTCGCTCTACAAAAAGGAGGAGCACCTGGATGAGTCCCTTCACGAAATGGAGACAGCGTGAAGGTATTGTTGACTGGTGGCGCGGGATTCATCGGGTCCCACGTTGCGGAGCGGCTGCTGGCTCGTGGTGACCAACTCGCGATCGTGGACAATCTGAACTCTTTTTACGATCCTGAAATTAAGAGAGCCAACCTCAGGGAAGTTCGGTCCAAGCGCAATTTTGAATTCTACGAGAACGACATCCGTGACAAAAACGCCCTGGATGCTGTCTTCCATCAAGTCATGCCGGAGAAAATCATTCATCTGGCCGCGTACCCGGGCGTGCGTCCCTCTCTCGAGAACCCGGTGCTCTACTCCGAAGTAAACATCACGGGAACAATTCACTTGTTGGAACTGGCGCGCCAGCACCGGATTCAAAATTTCGTCTTCGGCTCGTCGTCATCCGTTTATGGCATCAACAGCAAAGTTCCGTTTAACGAGGATGACCCGATCGTGAAACCGATTTCGCCTTATGCCGCGACCAAACGCGCTGGAGAACTACTCTGTTACAACTACCATCACAATTATGGGCTGAAGTCCTGCTGCCTGCGCTTTTTCACGGTCTATGGACCCCGGCAGAGACCGGAAATGGCTATCCACAAGTTTGCCCGTCTGATCATCCAAAGGAGGATGCTTCCAGTGTACGCTCAGGGGAAGTCTGAGCGGGACTACACATTTGTTGACGACATTGTAGACGGCGTGACAGCCGCGTTGGACCGCGACTGCGACTTCGAGATCATCAACCTGGGTAATAGTCGCACCGTCAAGCTCATGGAAGTCATCGTGTTGCTGGAGAGGGCCTTAGGGATGTCGGCCCAGCTTCAGGAGCTTCCCCCGCAGCGGGGAGACCCGCCGATCACCTATGCGGACATCAAAAAAGCCCAGGAATTGTTAGGCTACCAGCCCAAAGTTCCCATTGAGGAAGGCATCACGCGCTTTGTGGAATGGTTTCGAAAGCGGGGATTGGGGGCTGGAGGTTAGGGGCCAGTGTCGGGCATCGGCACCCACAGAGCCGCGACCGGAAGGGAGCGGCGCGCCAGACTGAGTCGCCGCAATCAGGCCCGCACCGTCGCGCATCGTTGCTGCAGCAACTCAGCGTTGGTGTAGTCGTAAAGTGTTGCGTCGGCGCGCCGCTCCCTTCCGGTCGCGGTTCTGTGGGTGCTGACACCTCGCCGGGCGACGCACGTTTACGCCCAGTGCGCGTCGCAATGATGGAGGAAGAAATGTTCCACGCTGGTGCGCGCGGGAGCAACCTGCCTTCGCAGATTTTCCATTTGCTCCGGCGTCATCTTTTCAAAAGCTCGCACTGAAGCGACGTTCTGCTCAATAAACTCGGTTTTCGGCATGCCAATGACGGCGGTCGTAACCGGCAGACTGAGAGCATAACGGATTAGAGCATTGACGTGAGCCTTTCCTGGACCACTTCCTAATAATTTCTCCTGCGCAGTTACTTTCATGCAAATCACACCCAAGTTCTTCTTCTTAGCTGCCGGAAGCGCCACTTTTTCAAAATCATTGGCAAGCGCTGGATTCATTGCCATTTGCACGCAGTCCAAATCGTTATGCTCGATGGCCTGGGCCATAACTTTCCCATCTGTATGGCTGGTCATGCCAATAAAGCGCGCGACTTTCTGATCGCGAAGCTCATAAAGCGCATGAATTGCGCCGTCAGCCGCTTCAATTTTCGCGAGGTCCGCTTCATCGGACAAACTGTGAAGATGAAGTAAATCGACATGGTCGGTCTGCAGTCGCTTCAGACTTCGTTCCACCTCACGCAGCGCGGCGTCACGGGTGCGCGCGTTGGATGGAATCTTCGTTGCCAGCCATACTTCTTTACGTCGCGCCTTCATTACATTTCCGACACGTGTCTCGCTCAAGCCCTTCCCGTAATCCATAGCAGTGTCCAGGTAATGAATTCCCATGTCGATCACACGGTTAAGGACGCGCAGCGCCTCCTCTCCGTCCTGGTACATCAGGAAGCGGCTGCCGCATCCGAAGGCAAGAATCGAGACTTTGGCGCCCGTCCGCCCCAGCGCCCGCTCGGGAATCTGCCCGGCAGCGCCCGCAGTTTCCGACAAAATCGCGGGAATCGCGGTGGCCGACGCCACTGTCAATGTAGTTTTCTCAATGAATGCTCGACGGCTGATTTTTGTATTCTTCATAAGCATCTCCTATTGTTCAGTGGTCAGTGGTCAGTGGTCAAGTATGAAGTATAAAGGCTGACCAGTTTTCAGCCTTCAGCCTTTATACTTCAAACTTCAGCCGGCTTCCGCCAGATATTGGCGCATTACTTTTGCATATTGGGGAAATGCTACTTCCGGCTCGTCGATATCCGGATGCCACATTTTCTCCCATTCGAAACAATAGTACCCACGATATCCGCTGGCAGCGAGGACGCGTACTATTTCCCGCACAGGAACTGTCCCCTCTCCCGTGAGCACATATCGGACGTCATTGCCAACAGGCGTTGAGTCTTTTAAGTGCGTATGCCGGATGTAGCGGCCCAACTGCTTAACAGTGTACTGTGGGTTTTCCTTCCCTGCCACAACCGTGTGATGAGCGTCCCACAACAGGTTGATGCCGGCCCCTTTTAAAATTTCCAACAGTTTCTGCGAATCAGCGAAGTCTCCGTGTGATTCGATGATGACTTCCACTCCGGATCCCTGCGCATGTTCCTTAAGCTCCTTCAGCCCCGTGATTATTCGCTCCACGGTTTTTTCGCGGGGCTCCTCTTTAACGTAATTGTTGCCGAAGACACGCACATAAGGAGCTTTCAACCGGTGAGCCAGGTCAATGAAGCGCTTCCCTTCGTCCAGTTGTGCAGCGCGCTTGGCCGCATCCTGTTCGTGCATTCTGCTCGAGGCGCCCAAATCGGAGATGCGTAAATCGAGCGCGTCAAGGTCTCGCAGACTCTCTTGCAGATGATCGCCGTTAAACTCGGGGCGCTTTGTCAAATCCATTTCGCCCTGAATCCCGCGCAACTCGATTGCCGCATAGCCCAGCCGCGAAGCCTCTTGCAGAATTTTCTTCCATTCCCACTTCGGGCAGCCGAGCGTGGAAAACGCAATCGGCACTTTTTTCGCCTTGGCCCGACTCATAATGATGGAAGGAGCAGCCAAAGCCACTGCCAGAGACTGTGTAAATCTTCTGCGAGTGATTCTTGACATTGCGTCACCTCTTTAAAACATGTGAAGAAATTAACCGCGAAGGCGCGAAGAACGCGAAGCAGCCACGAGGCCGCAACCCAAACGTCGACTCAAGGCTTTTCGTGTAACCCCACAACCGCAATCTTGTTCTCCTTTTCCAGACTTACGTAAAGCGAGTTGCCATCCTGGCTGAAAATCGGGTAATGGGGACTTTTGCCCACTCGGATGCTGACGATATGGCTCAGATCATCACTCAGGAGGGTAACGGTTCCGTCCTCTTTGTTGGCCGTAGCCACCCAACCCTTTGGATGAACGACCAAGCCAAAAGGTCCTCTGCCGACATTGGCTCGTCGCACTTCCTTCTCGCTCTTCACGTCCATCATCGCCACCTGCGACCCCCCTCCTGCCACATACAACCATTTGTCGTCGCGTGACAGCGCCAAACCAGTCGGGTTTTCGATGCACGGCAATTCATGAGTCTGGTACTCCCGCAACTCTACGCGCGTGATCATGTTGGATCCCGCATTAGCCACATAGACGACCTCGCCGTTTGCAGGAACTGCCAACGCCAGCGGCCGGCTTCCCACTTTAACGCTTTTCAAGATCTGATGGCTGGCGGCATCGATGATGTCCACCTGCCCAAAACGGGTATGGCCCCAGTTGGCGACAAACATCCGATCGCCCCGGGGAGAGGTTGTAATCGCCACTGGCTCGCCGCCGACTTTTATGTTGTCTATTGGCTTCAGGTCGCGCAGCGAGATCACCGTGATCAGACCAAACTTAAAATTCGCTACATAGAGCTGATCCTCAGACGCGTTGAGCGTCAAATCGATTGGCCGCGGACCCGCGTAAAATGTTTGCGTTTTCCTCTTCGGGTCGGCAAGATCGAGTATTCCTACTTCCTCCGACGCAAAATTGGCGACGAATAACCTCTGTCCGTACTTGCTCACCCTCAACGCATACGGCCCTTTTCCCGTCTTCAGCATGGCTATAACCTCCAGCCGCGGCAACGGAGTAGCCATTGCCAAACTGGCGAAGAGGAGCAGGCTCACGAATTTCGAAGTGCGAATTGCGAATTTCGAATGTCGAAGTGCCGGTTTCGGGGTTCGAAGTGCGAAGTACGAAGTTCGAAGTGCGAAGTACGAAGTTCGAAGTGCGAAGTACGAAGTGCGAAGTGCGAAGTACGAAGTGCGAAGTGCGAAGTGCGAAGTACGAAGTGCGAAGTGCGAATTGCGAAGTGCGAGTGTCGAAGTTCGAAGTGTGAGTTTCAAATTCAAACTAATATCTTTACTATTCATTCTTCATTCTCAATTCTTAATTCCTCATTCGCCATTCGCACTTCGTCATTCGAAAATTCGCACTTCGTCATTTGAAATTAGGCGCGTCTGGCGGCGGCTGCCTGAGCGGTGTTTGACATTAACATGGCGATCGTCAACGGCCCAACTCCGCCGGGGACCGGCGTATATGCGGCGGCGACGCCATAGGCGCGAGGGTCGATGTCTCCCATCAGAACCGACCCCTTAGTCTGGAATTCTTCTATTCGCTTGGTGCCAGCGAAAAACTTTTCTGCCTGGCTCTGGTTTGTCACCCGATTCATACCCACATCCACCAGCACCACGCCCGGTTTTACAAAGTCTGGACCGATGAAACCGGCTCTTCCGATGGCCGCAAAGAGCAGATCGGCGCGGCGGCACACGCCGGGCAACTCGGCGGTCTTAGAATGGCAGACAGTCACTGTCGCATTCTGATGCAACAGCAACAGGGCAAGTGGCTTTCCCACAATGTCGCTGCGCCCCACGACCACCGCCTCCTTTCCCTGCACTGCAATAGCCTCTCGTCTGAGCATTTCCATGATGCCTACCGGCGTACAAGGACGAAGCCCGGGAATGTTGGCGCATAATTTACCCACGTTCTCGGGATGGAAACCATCGACATCTTTCTGAGGGTCTACCGCACTCAGTATCAGGCGTGAATCAATCTGAGTTGGGAGCGGGAGCTGCACCAGAATACCGTCAATTGAATCGTCTTTATTGAGAAAGCAAATCTGGTCGAGGAGTTCCTTTGTGGAAATGACTGCCGGCAAATCCAGCTTCCGCGAATAAAGTCCAAGGTCAGCGCATGCCTGTACCTTGTTTCGAACATAGACGCCACTGGCTGGGTTGTCACCCACAAGGACGGCTGCCAGTCCCGGCTGAATGCCTCGATTTTTCAGTTCTGCAACTCGAGCCGCCACTTCCGCTTTGATTTGACGTGCAATGGTAACGCCGTCCAGTATTCGCGACATGAGCCCTCAAAAATGCGGATATGTTAGCACAGCCGGGGATGTTGAATTTCAAATGGAGAACACATGATTGGCTTGTCAAACAAAACCGACCACGATTACGAGCCTGAAGTGGCCGCGACACCACAACCAACAAGGCCTTACTGCAAGTTGCCACGAAGCCACGATGATCATTGACCCGAGCCATATCAAGAAGGCACATGATTGGCGGCTGGCGGCACCCACAGAGCCGCGACCGGAAGGGAGCGCCAGATTGAGTCGTTGCGATCAGGCTCGCAAAATCGGACCGTCGCATCATGCTTGCAGCAACTCGGCGCACGTGTAGTCGCAAAGTGTTACATCGGCGCGCCGCTCCCTTCTGGTCGCGGCTCTGCGGGCGCCGGCGTCAATGCTGCCGCACACCGACCCAAACTGCGCGCATGTTTTCTCCATCTGCCTTCCGGGTAAAAATCTGGCTGAAAAAACTAAATTTCACGGTCTGGTAACACATCAGCGACTACGGCTACTCCGACGACCTACAAAAAAATCGCGATAAGATAAGGGGGATGAGAAAGCTTCTAATTCTGTTTTGCCTCCCGTTCCTGTCGGGAATAGTGCTATCTAGTTTTTTACATCTTGCAGCCCAGCCTTCCGATTCCTGGCCGCAGATTCTCCTGGATAAGGGCAACGGCAACTGGACCTCCCTATTGGCGCGGCTGGAAGCTCTGCAACAATCCAATCCGGAAAGTTACCGGCTGCGGCAGGCGGATTTTCTAAAGGCGACCGCTCTGGAAAGACTCAACCGGCAAGCTGAAGCGGTGTCGGCCTTGACGTCTATGCTGAACGAGAAATCGTCCATCAAGCCTCTGATCCTGTGGAGGCTGTTCGAACTGGCCAGAGAACAGGATCAGCGCGATCAGGCCCTTCGATGGCTGCAGCGGTACAAGATGCAAATCTCTCCACTAGCCGATCAGGATGAGGCTGATTGGCAGCGTGCGCTGCTGCTGGAAAAATCCGACAGCGCCACTTCGCAGGCGATCTACCAGGGCCTGGTGCGTCGCAGAACTCGATTTCGACGACCCGCTCAGCTTCGCTGGAGCGATTCTGAGAAGAACCAGTCCACACAACGAAGATTGCGCGTCGAGTTGATCTTTGAAAAGAAGAGTGACGAAATCGGCTATCAGGCGGCGAAAAAGTTGTCGGCGGTCTTTCCCGCGCTATCCGAATCGGAAATTGCCGCAGTGGCGGACGTTCTGATGCTGAATCGGGATCTGCCGGCGGTGCGCAAGACCGCAACATACTTTCTGTCGCATTTTCCACATAGCCAGCGGCTTCCATTTTTCAATTACCTGCTGGGCCGCGCCTGGATGTTGGAGAACGATCACGAAAAAGCCGTCGAGCAGTTTACGAACACTTACGATCGTTTTCCCGCCGATAAATGGGGAGTTCAAGCGAAATATTTTGCCGCGCATGTCTATCTTCGCATGGAGAAATATCCGGAGGCCGCCTCGGTTTATCAGTTCGTCATTGAAAAACATCCGGATTCGGAATGGGTGGCAGGAGCATACAGCAATCTGGTGGACACGCTGCGCTGGCAGTCTCGATGGGATGATGCTCGGCAATGGGCCGAACGCGGCATGCGGCGGCTGAAGTCTTCCGATGCCGCACCACTCGCCTACGCTGAAGGCAAGATCGTAATGTTCGACGCGCCGGCTGATGCTATTGCACTGTTTGAGAAGGCTCTGCAGTTAGGAGAGCGCACCGGTTTGCCTCCCAGCCTCGGAAAGGCGGAGCTTCACTACTGGATAGGGCGATGTTATGACCGGCTGCAAAACTGGAAGGCCGCTGCCGCTTCCTACCTGGAATCTGCGCGCCAGGATACCAACTATTTTGGATTCCTGTCCCGAGACCGGCTTCAAACTCTTCACAGCGAGCATGCGGAGGTCCGAGCGTGGGCGGATGCATCTGCTTCCGCCGCCGCCGAAGCAGCGGTTGGGCACACCTCGGAATATCGGGAGGATTTGCGCAATCGCTATTACTCAGCGCCCAAGCCGGGATCTGATGCTGCCCGCTCCGAACTCATGGCCAGTCTGTCGAAGGAACCGGCGTGGATTGCGATCAACTCCACACACCTCTGGCCCGCAGATCAGATCGACGACTCGATATTGCGCGCCGTGTCAGGCTCTCAATACAAGCGCGCCGCTGCCGTTCTTGCGGGTCTTGGCTTCTTTCACCAAGCAGCCGACATCCTGGGTGATGCCAGAGATTTCGACAACACACTGCAGCAGACACTCACCGTTGCAACCTTCTTTGGCTACGACAATTACTGGGGTGAAGCGTTGACCGAGGCGCAGAAGCTGGCAGTGAACCTTCCACTGAATACTCCCGAGTTTATGCCACGGCGGCTTTCCGTTTTCTTCCTGCCCCTTCCTTTTTCTACTTGGAGCCGGGAAGCGGCAGCAGGATTGGAACCGGAACTGGTGGCAGCGATCATCCTCAGAGAAAGCCGTTTTCAGCCAGACGCGAAGAGCCCTGCCGGAGCGCGCGGACTGATGCAATTGCTCACATCGACTGCAAAAGAACTCGCCCGAGAAGCGGGATTGCCACCACCTTCTCCGGAAGATCTTTATCAACCATCGCTTTCAGTTCGGCTTGGGACGCTGTACCTGAATAAATTGTTCCGGCAATTGCAGTATCCAGAGATGGTGGTCGCTTCATACAATGGCGGAAGTGACAACGTGCTGCGCTGGGCGAAGAAAAGTAAGGTTTTTGAGCCTCCATTGTTTGTCGGCGATATCGGATTCACCGAAACCAAGAGCTACACGATGCGAGTTCTGGGGAATTATCGGCTGTATAAGATTTTGTATGCGAGAGGCTGAATTTAAGTTCTGGGTTCCGGGTTCCGGGTTCAGGGTTCCGGGTCCCGAGTTCAAAGTTCTGGGTTCTGGGTTCTGGGTTCCGGGTTCAAGGCCCTGAGTTTAATGTTTCGGTTCCGGTGGACGCGGAACTTTGAACTCGCGACCCCGGAACCCGGGACCCGGAGCCCGGAACTTTCAACTCGGGACCCGGAACCCGGAACCTTGAACCCGGAACCCCTTTAAGGCGAAGAAAATGAATCAGGACTTACTTTGGGCATTACTACTGAGCTGGGGCGCGGGAATTGATCTGTACCTTACGGTTCTGCTTGCGGGTCTGGTGGACAGAATGGGGTGGCTGCCCCTCCCATCCGAACTTGCTTTCCTCTCCGACAACTGGACGCTGGCCCTGGCAGGAGTGCTATTCCTGATTGAATTCTTTGCCGACAAGGTTCCATTTGTGGACAGCTTTTGGGATTCCTTCCACACGTTTATCCGAGTTCCTGCAGGAATCTTGCTGGCATTAGGCGCAACCAGCGGCTTGCCCGGGCAATCGCTGTTTCTGGTCGCACTGGCTGCGGGAACGGTCTCGTTTGGCATGCATGGCGCAAAATCAACGGTGCGCCTTGCGCTCAACAGCTCGCCGGAGCCTTTTACCAATTGGTTTGTCAGCTTTGCCGAAGATGGAATCGTGGGGTTGGCTTACTGGTTATTCCTGCATCACCCTCGAATTCTGGTGGCACTAATTGCGATCGCTGTTGTCGTCGCCTGGCTGACTATTTATCTGCTGCTTCAATTTTTTAGAAGGCTGTTTCAATTTCCGAAGGCAAAGGAGCTGCGCCAGACCAGACGGGGCTACTAGTGTCTGACAAGTTTTGCTCTTACCAGCTAAAAGCCGTCCACGACCACGTGCCTACAGTGGCGGTAAGGCCACAACCAAAGGAGTGAGCTAGCCACGTCAAGGGTGCATGATCGGCGGCTGAGGGCTTGGTGTCGGCACCCACAGAGCCGCGACCGGAAGGGAGCGGCGCGCCAGAGTGAGTCGTCGCGATCAGGCTCGGAAAATCGGAACCTCCTGCATCGTTATTGCGGCAACTCCGCGCTGGTGTAGTCGCAAAGTGTTACTGCGGCGCGCCGCTCCCTTCCGGTCGCGGCTCTGTGGCTGCCGGCGTCAACGCTGCCGCACACCGTCCCGAATTGCGTGCGCGTATTCTTTGCTCCAGGGTATGTTTGCGCAATATTGGTCATCGTGGACGTGGTCGTGCACGTGGACGTGGCCGTAGACGGCTTTTCTTTTGGTTTGGTTGTGGCCTTGCCACTGTAGGGGCGTTGACGTGCACGTGCGCGTGGTCGTGATCGGTCTTTTCTTTTTGCTTGCGGCTTTGCCGCTGCGTCTCTGCAGCGAACATTTGTGAATGATCCGGGCTACGGATAGATCTTGTACAGCATTCTGGGGAATGGAATGGTCTCGCGTACGTGCTCGAGCCCGCAGATCCAGGCCACGGCGCGTTCAATTCCCATGCCAAAGCCGCCGTGCGGGGTGGTCCCGTATCTTCTGAGGTCCAAGTACCAGCGGAATGCTTCTTCCGGAAGGTGATGCTCGGCAATTCTGAGGCGCAGCAATTCTTCATCGTGGATCCGCTGACCACCCCCGATAATCTCTCCGTATCCCTCCGGCGCCAACACATCGACACACAAAGCCACTTCCGTTCGTGCAGGGTCTGGTTGCATGTAGAAAGCCTTCACACAAGCAGGATAGCGGTGAACCATTACCGGGCGGTCGAACAACTGGGAAAGCGTCGTTTCATCATCTCCCCCGAAATCTCCTCCCCATTCCATATCGGAACCTTTCTCCTTCAACAGCTTCGCCGCATCGTCATAGCTGAGGCGAGGAAAGGGCGGCTTGATGTTTTCCAGTTTGCAGAGATCTCTCTCGATTACTTTCAACTCTTCGCGCCGCATCTCCAAGACGCGTCCCACCATGTAAACCAGCATGTCTTCGGCAAGCTGCATGACGTCGGATAACTCTGCAAAGCAAACTTCTGGCTCAATCATCCAAAACTCCACCAGATGGCGCCGCGTTTTGGATTTTTCCGCTCGAAATGTAGGGCCAAAGCAATAAACTTTTCCAAAAGCGGCGGCGGTGGCCTCGTTATAAAGCTGGCCGCTTTGGGTCAAGTATGCGGTCTGGTCAAAGTATTGCGTTTCGAACAGAGTCGTTGTTCCTTCACACGCGTTTGGCGTAAAGATCGGTGTGTCAACCAGAGTAAAATCTCTTGAGTCGAAAAAATCGCGGCACGCCTTTATGATTTCATGCCGAATCTTTAGGATGGCGTGTTGCCGAGAAGAGCGAAGCCACAGATGGCGATGCTCCATCAGAAAGGCCGTGCCATGTTCCTTGGGAGTGATCGGATAATCGTGGGCAATTTGGATGACCTGCAGGTCACTCACATCCAGTTCATAGCCGCCTGGGGCCCGGTCTTCTTTTTTTACCTTGCCTGTGAGGGTCAGCGACGATTCCTGAGCGACTTTGGCCGCCAACTCGAAAACTTCCGGTGCGACATTTCCCTTGAAGACAATACACTGGACCAGACCGGTGCCGTCACGCACGACCAGAAACCAGAGTTTCCCGCTGGAGCGTTTGTTATACAGCCACCCGTGAACGGTGACCGTTTCGCCAACGTGGTTCTTTAGTTCATTGACGTAGACGTGGGGCATCTTTGTCCGTTGTCAGTTGTCCGTGGTCCGTGGTTCGTGGCCCATTGGCCTTTGTGCTCGACGCTACAACAGTTTCCCGCATGCACTCAGATCTCTGTGCGAGTCATCATATATCACAAAAATTGAACTACGGTTTCATCTGATCAGCAGCACCTTCACCCCAGTCGGCCTGGGTTACTACACGGTTTTCGCAAAAAGGTTCACTTGGGAGTTATGTAAGTTAGCAGTCCAACCTCATGGACTGGAACAGGCGAAAGATGGAAAAGACAAATTTCGAAAAACGAAACAAAGCACTGGCTGCGTCGAGGCTACACGAGACGATTACTAACGAAGGGACAGGTGGACCAACTCAAGCCCATTATCGATGAGCTATCACCTAAGCTAAACGCTTATCTGGCATCCATCGGCCCGCGTCCCGCGATGAAGTAGATGAACACAAGAGACCACGGACAACGGACCACGGACAACGGACAACGGACCACGGACAACTGACAACGGACAAACTCAGTTAAAGATTTCCTGCTCGAGCAACGCCTGTATCTGTGGGAAACGTTTCAGCTTCAATACCGACTGATAAGCGCGATGCAGCGTGCCGGGGATATACTGCTGGTAAATGAAATTACTGCGGATCGTTATTTGATAGCCATAAGTCCCCAGTGCTTTGAGCAGCCGCTGGACGGACATGAGTTCAAACTGCGTCCAGAAGTCATAATAATCTTCAGCCTTCAGATGCTTCAGGGACAGAAAGTAACGGACCAGCTCGTGCATCTGCGACTCGGTCAGGTCGATGGAATCCTTCAGAATCGAGACCAGATCGTATGAGGCAGGACCCATGCGCGCATCTTGGAAGTCAAGAATGTACATCTGGTCCTTTACCAGCATTATGTTGCGGCAGTGATAATCCCGATGCGCCAGATAGCGGGGGTACGAGGCAAGCTCGTGGGAAATTGCGTCGAACTCGCGAGACAGCGCCGCCTTCCTTACGCCGTCGTACGCCAACTGGCGATAGCTGGTGATGTAGTGCTGGAAAAAGAAGTTGAACTCAAAGGATAGCTTGTCGTAATCAAAAGCAAGCCGACACGCCTGATAATCGGGACGGCACAGCCGGCTGGCCTCCGACTGGATGCGAACAATCAAATCAATAGCCCTCTTGAGGAGCGGGGGCCACTGGCCGGTGGGAACGCCCAGCAGCCTCTTTTGCAGCGACTCGTCTCCCAAATCCTCTTGCATGACGATACCGCGCCGCTCGTCAACTTCGTAAGTTTCGGGAACCGGCAGATTCACGCCCCGAAGGAGGGTGTAAACCTGATGGTAGGTGAAATCTTGCAGAACAAAAGGCTCCGGATAGACCGCCATGATGTAGCTCTTGGCGTCCTCTGTGACCAGGCGAAAGTATTGCCGAGCCGATGCATCGCCCACCAGCTTGGCGACGGTATAGTTGGTTCGCCCCGGCGCAATTTTCTCGCCGATAAACTCCATCAAGCGTTGTTGAACCGGAGGAAATTCCTGCTGGCTGGTCAACTGCTCGTCCCCAACGGGTAGATAATCAGTCCCGACTTCACGTATTGCTGGAATTGGGGGGTCGCTAATCGCGCCGGAACCAGCACGGAGTGTTTGAGCCTGGAATGCGGTGGCACCTGCACGTCGTCGGCTACCACGCAATTTTCGAGAAGGCATTCGTCCCCTAAATCGACATTGTCCCAGATCACGCTGTTGATAAGTTCCGCGGATCCGGATATCTTCGAGCCGGCCCCTATGGAAGTGCCGGTAGCCTCAATGTTGAGGCGCCAATATCTTTCGAGCGTGCTGAATTCAAGCCAACTTCCAGTGGCATGATAACATGCAATCTTTTGCCTGCAATTGAGCGCCTCCCGGTAGACGGCTTTCACCATATCGGAAAATCCCGAAGCGGGCACGAAGCGCCAGATCCTCGAGTCCAGAAGGTGAATTCCTGTGAATGTGAGTCCCGGCTTTTCGCGTTCCTGCGGGGTTTCGGCAAATCCGGTAACAAAGCCGCTATCGTCGATAAAAACGGGATTGAACTTTTCGCCTGCGACCCGATCGACCAAAATCAACGTGGCCAGAGCCCCACTACACCGATGATGCTCGATGGCAGGGCGCAGGTCAAAATCGAATACGACTTTTCCATTAACCAGGAGGAAAAGGTCCTGCCCCAGCCAGTCTCGCATCGGATTTAATGCTCCCGCGGTCCCCAGAATTTCCGGTTCAAACGAGTAGCGAATCTTTAGGGGACCGACCTGCGCACTGCCAACGGCCTGCCGAACCGAATCAGGTAAGTGATGGAGGTTGACAGCTACTTCATCCAACCCCGCCGCAGCCAGGCTTTGCAGGCAATAGCAAATCAGCGGCCGGTCTCGATACGGCATTGCGGGCTTGGCGCGGCACAGCGTCAGGGGCAGCAAGCGGGTCCCCAGACCGGCCGCCAGGACGAGGCCCTTCATCGAAAAACCATGTCGCGGGAGGGACAGCCGTTTTTCTTGCAGTAAGACAAGAAAAGCGAATAGTAGCTTTCTAAAATAAACTCCTTCCTCTTGTACCCGAGGACTTCCGCCAAGCGCAATACGCTTTCGGGCTCGCCCTCAAGCTCGGCGAAATTTCCGATAGGAGTTTCGTCAATCATCACCTTGACGGGCTTGCCTCGCCCCTTCTTGTCTACACCCGCGGGCGCTTGGTAAACAGTCCGATACTTCTGATACCTAAACGAGATCTTGTAGCCGAGCTTCTGCAAGATTTCCAGCATCTCTGCCGGCTGTACATCCGTCTCAAGTTCCTCGCGTATCTTGAAGTTCTTGCTCACCGCAGCCGGCCCCTTAAAGGTCAGAATACCGCGGCCGCTCTCCACTCTAACGCGAAGGAGAAGTCCTTTGTCCCGCAATTTCATCTGGGGCAAATCAAGGACAAAGTTGTCCTCGAATTTTCGTTCAGCGAGCCGGCGGGGCCGCAAGCCACCCAGCTTGCCCAGAAACACTTTAAGATCTTGAACCGGAAGTTTTATTTCGGCTTCTGTGCCCATTGACGTTGTCTTTCTTTTTCAAAAGCCGACATCGTAGGATCATCGAACAGTGCAAAAATTACTTTCTGGAGACAGCGGGCTTCGGAAAACCTGTTCACTTCCTGAATCATGATGCGAGCGCACTGATCCAGCGGAAATCGCCCGACACCGGTGCCAAAAGCGGGCATCACAACCGAGCGGAGGCCAAGCTTCTCCGCCAGCGCGAGCGTGTTCTGCGTTGCGGCTCGAATGTAGTTCGCGTTGGTGACCAAGTCTTGTCCCATTACCGTGGCATGCAGCACATATTTGTGGGGGAGTTTTCCCGCAGAGGTTTCCACCACTTGGCCGATTTCGATGGGGCCACGCGCAACAGCTTCACGTTCGACCTCCTCGCCGCCTCTTCGTCGGATGGCGCCCGCCACCCCTGCGCCCATCCAGAGATGGTTGTTGGCCGCATTCACAATGCCATCCGCCGGGACTTGTGTGATGTCCCCCTTAACCAACTCAATCTCTATTTCGCTTGGTTTTGATTTATGAGTCTCAGGTTTCAAGTTTCGAGTTTCAGATTTATTGTCCCACTAGATTATTCAACCGTCGCGCAAAAATTTTATGTATCCAGAATCGCAAATTCGAAGTGGAAAAGCCAGAGCGAAAGAGCAAGGGCCGCGAATGGACGCGGATGAACGCAAAGGCGCGGGGGAGAGTGGGTGAGTGGGTGAGTGGGAGAGTGGGTGAGCGGGAGAGTGGG
>DASYPF010000124.1:0-5466 GCA_036006905.1 Acidobacteriota bacterium | reverse complement strand
TCTGAATAACTGAACCGTCACGCGAATACGATCATTGATTCTTTGGATGCTCCCATCCAGCACAGCGTCAACCCGCAGCTCAGATCCAGCCGAAATCGCGTCCTGGCCGGCGTTGCCGTATTTTCGGACAGCGCTGGTAGGGCGAACAGCGACCTGCCTTACGTTCCCGAGTCTCGTGATCAGGGCGTCGGCCATACCTAAACCCAGATATTCGTCGCCGCCCTTTCCTACGACGAGCTTGAAAGGGAGCACGGCGATCGTCCGGATCCTGGCATTAGCGGCCGTGCCGCCAAGTCTGCCCGATAGCCATAGGAAAATTCCCGCCGCAGCCAGCGAAATGATTAATAAAGCGACTAACCAATGCCTTGCGCCAAACGACGCAAACGCCCGTATCCCTGCGAACCTGAGAAAAAATACTGAGCCGCGCGCGTAAGCAAGCGGACTCTCGTCGGAGGGACCGCTCCCTAACGCTCGCGGCTCGGATTTTTTCACACCTTCTGCGCCCGCAACAGCAGCGGCCAGTACCGGGCGATCGGTCGTGCCGGCGCGACTGTCGCTCTCAAGCATGGCTTTTTTGCCGGCGGCCGGCAGGGCCGTATTATCCTGCGCCTGATGGTTCCGCTCCCAGGTTCCATTCCGGATTTCCTTCACTGGAGCGATGAATCGATAGCCCCTCTTGGGTAGCGTTTCAATAAATCGACACTCATCGGGGCTTTCTCCCAGAACCTTCCGCAGAGTGGAAATATTACGGTTGAGGTTTCCCTCTTCGACAAAACTGTCCGGCCAGATCCGCCGAACCAGTTCATCTTTTTCGAGCACGTGGCCGCTGTTTTCAACCAGGATGAGCAGCAGATCAAAAACCTTGGGCGTCAGCGCAACGGCTGCTCCGTCGCGAAGCAGCAGCCGATCATCGGCATCCACGACAAAGGGGCCAAACTCGTAGCGGTGGCTTTCTTTCTGGCGCATGTGTGGTTAATTTAATCCGCGTTCATCCGCGGCCATCCGCGGCCCGGTTTTCAGAACTTTTTCGGATTTCTTTCGGCCAAATTTCCGAACTCTTCAAGGACTTCCAGGCTTCCCATCAATTATTTATTGGAGCCGTCGCAAATTTACCGTTGAGATTCGGATCGGTTCATTGTACCGCCCTAGCCATCGGTAAAACAACGGGCGACGTGACGGCTGGATATGACCGCAACCAAGAGCGTCATTAGTCATTAGTCATCAGTTATTGGTGGGAATCTTGTTAAGAAGACAAGAAGTTGCCAACTTGATACGCAGCGCCACCGAGTCGCAAGCAAAAAGCGTGGTGTCCTTGGTGTCCTTGGTGGTTCAAAAGCTGCTGCTCAAAAGCTCGCCCCGAATATTGGGCGTGGTCCTGCTCGCTCCTGTATTTCTTTTCGGCGACGGGCCTGACTACTGGGTCAAGTTCTCTGCCGGAGACGGCGATATCGCGGCGGCAACTGTTCCGGGAGGAAAACTCCGGCGAGTGGCGCTAGTCGTAGGAAATGCCGGCACTCCAGGGCGAAAAGATCCGCTGGTTTCGCTCACAGTCTTGTCCGGCGATGGAGGGGGCAAGATTTGCGAGGTGTCGGAAACCATCAAGCCTCCGCATCTTGAAAACCCGGTGGCGCCTCTTGCCTTCCAAATTTTCTACCCAGACGCAAATCCCGACGCCAAAGAACCTGACAAACAGCAGAAAGGTCATCGGACCGCTAAGTACAAGCTCGTAGGCTCGGTCACCGAACCAAATACTGGAAGCGCTCGCGAGGATCAAAACGAGAGCAACAATCGGATTGAAGCAACCTACACCGCACCGGCCGGAGGCGTCGCTTCGTGCATCAAATTGCAGTGATTATGTCTTTACAAGGAGAGACCATTCTACAGATTCACCGCAGAGACGCAGAGATCGCAGAGTCTTGCGCAGAGTCTAATTCCGCCGCTCTGCGCATCCTCTGCGTCCTCTTCGCCTCCGCGGTGAAATCCATCACAAATGGCTACTTACCAGTTTCGCTTTTACAAGTAACGAAGCATAACAAAAGAGACATACATGTGAACCACATTGATTCACATTGCCACATAGTTTTGAAAGGAAAATGCCATGAAACAACATAAGAAGAGAGCAATAGCCTTGAAGAAGCTCATCACAGTGGTAGTCGCTTGGGGCGCGTTGACGATCCCCGCTTTTGGCCAGCAGCTTCCGCTAGTTCCTACCGGAGATCTATTCGCATATGACGCCTTTAATCTGGTCGGCTTCGATGTAAGCGACCTGAATGCGATCACGGTGAAAGAGATCCTGCTGAGCCCCAGAATTCCCAATCCCGAAGCGGGAATCGCATTCGACGCTCTTGGTAACTTCTACGTCGGAGTCCAGGGCCGCCTGGATATCTACGACACACACTTCAACCTGATCGGACAGGCCGGGGTAGCTGACCCGGCCCGCCACCATATGTTTGTCGCTCTACGCCCGCCCGGGCAGGCCTTCGGCTGCCAGGCGGTGGCCCCACCATTTTCTCAGCTGTTGGTTTTCAATACGGCCAATCTCCAGAATCCCACCCTCAGCAACATGGTGAACATCCCGTTCACCGAGCAGTTTGGAGGGAGTTTATGCAGTGGCATCGCGTTTGATGCGACAGGACACCTTTGGGTGACGTCTTTTCTCCAGCTCATCAAACTGACCCTGGATGCGGCAGGGAATCCCACCGCGGCACAGGACTTCTTCCCGGGGGGCAACCCCAATGCTCTGGCGTTTCAGCCGGCGACCGGGCGCCTCTTCTGGAGTGGGGTCAATTATAACTTCATTGGTGTCGCAGATCCGGCGAACCCTACCCTGCGAATCGCCACGATCACAAACGTCTGCGACATTGCCAGCAGCAGCCCGTTTATGATCGCCTTTAGTAGTTCCGGCGATATGTTTGTGTCATGCAGCAATGATGAACCCCCCGCAACGACGGACATCGTCGCCTTCAGCGGAATCGGGCTTGCCAACCTCACCGGCACTGTGGACGCTTCGAATCTAGGTCCGGTGAAGGTCGCGCGGTCTGAGTTGAATGGAGGTGGGTTTCTCGCGTTCAAGCCTATCACCAGACCAACGTGGCCGCCGGGTAGTACTCTGACGGCCTCCAATATTGATCTCACCAGTCTCACCCTGAACTGGACAGCGGCTCAGGGTAACGCAGGGGTAACTGCCTATCCGGTCTTCCAGAATGGCACCCTCCTGGCGGTCGTCGCCGGGACGGTCAACACGTTCAACGTCACAAGGCTAACGTGCAAGACAACGTACACCTTCAAGGTTGAGGCGTGCAGCGCGGCGGGTAATTGCAGCACCGACGGACCTTCGCTGACGGTGACGACCCTTACGGCACAACAGGCAATCCAGCAGCTCATCACCGCAGTCAATGGTCTGGTGAGTGCAGGTGCGCTGAATGCAGGGCAGGCCAACGCGTTGATTGCAAGCCTTCAGGCGGCATTACGCCAACTGAACGCGGGGAATACTACTGCGGCCGGCAATGAACTGCGGGCCTTCATCAATCATGTGGATGCCTATGTCCAGGCTGGAATCCTTTCGGCCACACAGGGGCAAGCCCTAAGGAATCAAGCGCAAGGAACAGTTGAATGCCTCTAGGGTTGCGCCGAAGAGGCTCCCATACTGGACTCCCCAGGCCATTGAGCGCCGGTGGCGTTGTATGCGTCATAGAGTCGGGGGATCTCGGCTGCTGGCTGGGCCTCAGGAGGCGTCGCTTCACGCATCAAATTGCAGTCACAAGGAGAGAACCATGATACAGCCAATCACACCAAGCCGAAGAAACTTGTTGCCACAAGTTTCTCTATTACTTCTGGGAATCTTTTCTTGCTGCCTGCCAGCCCAACTGGCCGCTCAGACCAAAACTTCCAAACGGCCGCCAGTCAAGGCCGAGACGCCGCAGGCAGAGTCAACGACGCAAACCAAGTTTAAGGGTATCTGGGAGCCCGTGAGCTATCCGGAAGACGTGAAGTGGCAGGATGTTTTCTTTGCGACTGCCGATGAGGGGTGGGTAGGTGGCGGCACGACGGAGATGGCCGGCGGCCTGATCATCCACACCACCGACGGTGGAACCCACTGGGAAGTTCAGTACGGCGATCCTCAATCAAGCGAGCGCGCCATCAGCGAATTCCGTTTTCTCGATGCGACGCATGGCTGGGCGGTGCAACGGACAGGAAGTGCAAGCCGCCTGCTGCACACCCGCGACGGGCAGAACTGGGTCCTGGCGGGAACAATCGACGAACACCATAACGATTACATGTTCACGTCGGAAACCACAGGTGTTTCACTCTCAAGCGACGTCATCAAAGTGACCGCCGACGGCGGGCGCAGTTGGAAGCCGGCCTTTCCGTGCCAGGCAAAAATTCAAGTAGCCGGACTGTGGCGAAACGTCGGCTGCGAGTGGAGACGGCTGCAATTTCTTTCTCCTGCAGTGGCCTACGCCGTTGCCAAGTCTTATGACGCCAAATCCTGGCTTTTTCTGGCAAAGACGACGGACGGGGGCCTCAACTGGTCGCTTTCGACCACAGAACTCACTGACGACCCCGAGGACTCCTTCTTTGTGGACGAAAACACCGGGTACGTGCGTGCCGGCTATCCTGACACGGGGCAGCTCTTCAAGACCACCGATGGCGGGCAGACATGGACCGGTATGGCGACTTCACCGGGCAGGCGGATTCAGTTTGCCGATCCGGAAGTGGGGTGGGCCCTTCACTACAACAAGGTCAGCTTCACGACCAACGGTGGAAATCGCTGGAATTCGCGCGAGTATCCTTTTCCGGCAACAACGCAAGCGTTCAGCCTGCCGCGGCGCGACCGTGGCTATGTCGTCGGCGAACATGGGATGATCTATCGTTACCGGATCGTTCCAGAGGAATTTACAGCGAAGGGAGTCATTCCCGCGCCGCTGCTTTCCGGCATAAACTCACCACTGGACGCTGAAGTCGAACAACTTGCCAACCAAGTGCAGGCCCTTGCGGCCAAGGCAGGCGTCGGCCAGGAAGCAACCGCCGGGGAGACAACCAAGCCCGCTGCTGGCGCAACCACGACAGGTTCGGCTTCTTCCCCCGCTACAACTACGCCTTCGACAAGCGCTACTTCCCCATCCACCGAAACAGGCGCCGCGGCCGGCGCGGGAGGTAATGCGGGAGGCTTTGCGCAGGATGTGAGTCAAGCTGAATCGACGTTGAATCAGGTTTCCAGCGAAGTTCCAAAATTTGTCGCCAAGTACAAAAACCTGAACTTGCTCATAGCCGGATTTCAAACGGGAACGCAGCTTCCCTCGCAAGTGCTGGCACTGAAAGAGTCGTTTGCGACCATCAAGAAAGGAGACGCGCAATCAGTCTCGAACGGTTTGCTGGACCTGCGCACGAAAGTCAATGGGCTGGTGCAAATGGTACGCACTGCATTTCAGAAGCCTCGGTAGACCAATGGAGACAACTACAACG
>DASYPF010000123.1:0-5825 GCA_036006905.1 Acidobacteriota bacterium | reverse complement strand
GCAAACTTCGCCCAGACGATCCAATGGCTTCCACGTTGGGGCACACATCTACCTCCCGACGCCAGTCATTTCGTACTACAACTTCCTGCTCGTACTGGCCCTCATCACGACGACAGCGGCCACCATTCGCGAGTTGAAGGGCGTAAGTATTGACCAATACCAACGTCGTAATTACATTGTATGAGTGACCGAGCTGCGTGATGTTGTCAGAATCATCTCAGCTCGCAAGGCAACCCGCAAGGAACGGGACGTCTATAACCGAAGGTGGCGCAGATGAGGAAGGAATACGACTTTTCGAAGGGTCGCCGCAATCCGTACACGTCACGGCTGAAGCGTCAGGTGACCATCCGGCTGGACGAGCATACGATCAAGTATTTTAAGGGGTTATCCGAGGAGTCAGGGATACCGTACCAGACCCTGATTAACCTCTACTTGCGTGACTGCGTGGCCACGCAAAAGCGACTGTCGCTGGCTTAGAGTCAACGAACATACGCTCCCCCTGGCAGCAAGTACGGAATCGGCCAAACCTCGCGCTTCTGATCGACCAGCTCCGACCATTTGATGAACTGCCCGGTTTGCCGCGGAAATAACGTAATGGAGGGAACCGCCTCGGCAATGCTGTAAGCCAGCGTGTAGGCCCGCTCCGGCGCGGTGACAAAGACCTGCTCTGCTTTCAGTTTCTCCCGGGCGAAGCGCGCCGCAATTTCTGCATCTTCGATCATCTGAAGAAAGTAGGGCCTGCCCGTCAGGATAGAGTTGTAGACGTAGTTCGCCAGCACGCCGGAGAGGGGGCTGGCGTAAGCCCCGTCGAAATCCGAAGGCGCGAGCTGTGGATCATCAGCGGAGTTGGCCTTGTACGGCATCCTATCCTCCCCCAGCCCGCGAAAATCAAAGGACACAATATCGTAACCCTCGTTGACATACTTCTCAATGATAGGCCAGTCTTCGGGTTTCGCTTTGCCGTCAAGCCTGAACCAAAGCAGCGCGGGTCGTCCGGATTTCCCTTTATCATGGACGTGTAAAACCGGCATGGCAAGATTTCCGTGATGGTGCAGCAGATAGCGGCCAATGGCAACGCCGCCCACTTCCGACCCGCCAACGGCCTCCCATGCGATCTTGCGCTCTGAGGACCGTCCGTCGTAAGCCACCACGGGCCAGTCAGCAATATGAGGATAGGAACTGCCAAGATAGAGTTCGGCTAGCGTTGGCGACGGCTGCTTCCTGTGTTCCAGATAGTATTCTCGGATAATGCCCAAAAGCCTTCGTTCATCTTTGTAATCCAGAATCACCTGTCCGGAGTGCGTGCACTGCAATGCTCTATCAACCAGCTTCTTGACCGGCGCAAGATCTTCGCGGACAGGCATGCCGTTGAAGCGATCAAGAAACGCGAAGGCTGCCAGCTGATTTTCGTCAGAGTACTGATGTTTGTGATAACCCTCCGTCAGGCTGATTCGCTCTGGATGGCCAAACCTCCGGTAGATCTCGGACACCTCAAGGTACGTTTTGTGTGTGCCTTCAATGGGAAAGAAATCGAGTACGGCTGCACAGACGATCACAGGTCTCGGGTACATCAACAAGAGCAAGCCGGGATGATCCACCCCATCAGAAACCATGCCGAATAGATCCTGTTCCGGGTCGCTGTCTGGATCCTCAAAGATTCGGTTGTAAACCCGCATCGGCAGCGCTGTGATATAACAGGAAGGAGCGGCGACTTTGACACGCTCGTCCAGAGCCGCGATGTGGGCCGTTTGAAATCCCCCGCCGCTGGTGCCAGTGATTGAAATACGGTTAGGGTCCACTTCCGGCCGTGTGAGCAGGTAGTCAAGCGCACGAATCCCATCCCAGATTTCCCATCGGGCCAGATTAGCGCCAGCAAGATAGGCAAGGTTTCCGAGCACCGCATGCTCGCCGCAAACCAGGTTGTATCGGCTCTTTCCCGTTTTCACATCCCAGAACTGGCTTCGCTCTCCCTGGCCTACAGGATCCCAGCACAGAACCACATAGCCGCGCTGTGCCAGTCTCTGACAGATCGCCTGATAATAAGATTTCCCGCTAGCGGAATGTCCGCATGGAACCAGCACGGCCGGCCGGGGAGAGCTCACCGCACCCGGTACATAAACCAGGGCAGGGACATGGAAACCGGGCAGGCTCTCAAAGATCAATTTTTCCACGCGAAAGCCATCCATCTGAATCGTGCCGGTGATTTGGGAATTCAAGGAACTCTTTTGGTTCGGAAGGCCTCCCAGCATGTCCAAAAGCTTGCCGCGCAATTCGCGCTGCAGTCGCAGCAGGTCACTCGGGCTTCGAACGTAGTTCAACGCTTCTCGTCGAATTTCATCCTGACGCCAGGCAGTAAAGGTCTGATGCTGGAGGTACGGGGTGATTCGAGGGCCCGGTGCAACTCTTGATCTCAAGACAGTAAGCGCATCGGGTGCTACCTGAGCGGGCACCGCCCAGTGCGCCACTGCCAGTAGCGTCAGATAGAAGAGGGCAGCGAGACTTTTTCTCATTTCGTTTTCAGACGGCAACAGAGGCTTGACACAATTGCGCGATTAGCCGCTTTTGAATCGCATTTTGCAACCCCGCGCTGCCGCGATCAAGACAATTAATTGCTTCCTTTAACCAATCTTTCGTGGCAATTTGAGGAAGTCGTGCCGGCGCTCATGCAACATCCAAAATTCGATGGAGGATAAACATGAAAAAGGCAAACATTTGCAGCAGGCTGTTTCTGAAGGTCACAGAGAGGACGCGCCACCTCAATGGAGAAAGCCGCTGACGTTTTAATGATATGCATCGAACAAGGCAGAGCCCCAATTGGTGGTCTTACGACGATATAGCCGGCAGCTATGAAGCGATTGCCGTTCCCCATTACTTTGCTCCAGTAGCAGAAGAGCTGATTGCTGGTCTTCAGTTGGCACCAGGTAGTCGCCTCCTGGACGTTGGAGCCGGTACCGCAATCGTGGGATCAACAGCACTGAAGAAATGCAAAGATGTTCGGGCGGTTGGTGCAGATCTGTCTCTGACGATGCTGCACAGAGCCAAAGAGCGCCCGCTTTTGTTGGTTGCTGCCGACATACTTCACCAGCCGTTTTTTAGGCGGTCCTTTGATATTATTGTCGCAAGCTTCGTGTTAAACCACGTCAGCGACTGCCGCGTGGCACTTCTTGAGCTAAGTCGCATTCTTCGCCCCGCTGGGCAACTGGCTGTCACGTCGTGGGCCACGGGGCCGTCGGAAAACGCCTTAGGGGATGCTTGGAACGCCGTCGCTTCCAATTGGATTGACAGAGAAACGCTTCACATGGCGGTGACTCAAGCGCTTCCGTCGGAACCAAAACTCGCGGAATTGGCAAAACTCACGACGGCGGTGGAAGACGCAGGCCTTCGCGTTACCCAATCTCGCGTCTTCGAGTTGCCGGTTCGGATGGACATGGCTTCCTACATCGAATCGCGCTGCATCGCCATGGCCTCGCGATTCATGATGACCGAGCTACACTCACATAAGTGGAAGACGTTCAAGAACGAAGTTGCTGCTGCCTTGGTAAGTCGATTTGGAGAGTTGGCCGCCTTTAGCACGAAGGTTAATATCGTGGTAGCAGCGACTCGTGCGTAGAGGGCATAACTGCGGGCATGCAGCGGTGGGCAAACCGCGCCGCTGATACTGCCTGGCGACAGCAAAAGGGGGAACTATTTTTCATATGAAGACGGCGCGGACCGTCATTAAGACGGGACCAGCGGCACGCGCAGAGCCGCGACCGGAAGGGAGCGGCGCGCCAATGTTGGTCATCTGCAATACGCCATGACCTGGATGGTCGCATCGGCGCCGACTACATCCGCTCGAACGTCAAATTCAGAGCATCGGCTTGAAGCCCAACTTTCGGGCATATCGCCAGCTGCACGCGATGGCATCGCGTATGCAACTCAGATTGGCGCGCCGCTCCCTTCCGGTCGCGGTTCTGTGGGTGCGTCATGAGGTGCGGGTTGACACGACATCATCACAGCTTGCCAAGTTGCTTGAGTAGCTGCACTTTCAAATTGGAGAATGCACGATGGACCCATACGCCTTGACTCGCCGCGAGTTGCTACGCTTGTGCGGAACCGCCGGCGCATTATTTTTGTGTGGAAAGACAATCAGTGCGAGTGAAAAGCTGATGTCCGCAAGCGCTGCTGTGGATCACTTGTTGCTCGGCATAGCCGATCTTGACCGGGGAATTACGTGGGTTGAGAGGTTGACCGGAGTGAAGGCCGTTATTGGCGGAAGCCATCCCGGTGTCGGCACTCGGAATGCGCTTATCTCGCTTGGCGCCAGGCAGTATCTTGAAATTATCGCGCCCGACCCAGCGCAAACGGCTTACAACTTCCCGATCGATGTCCGCTCGCTCCATGAGCCGCGGTTGATCACCTGGGCGGCCGCGACCAGCGACATTAACGCGATTGCCAAGAAGGCTCGGGAAGCCGGTCATCAAATCTTCGGCCCTCGTGACGGTTCTCGCACAAGGCCAGACGGAAAAGTTCTCAAGTGGAAGACTCTGGGAGTGCTGAACAAATTTGGGATACAGGGCATCGAGCCGATTCCATTCTTCATCGAATGGGCTGTCGATTCGCTCCATCCATCGCAAGATTCGCCGAAGGGCTGCCAGCTTGAGTCGTTGGAAATCGAACACCCGAACGCTGCAAACGTGACTGGCACGTTGAGAAAGCTGGGCATCGAAGCGAAAGTAAAGCAGGCAGAAAACGTCAGGCTCACAGCAACTCTGGAAACGCCCAAAGGCAAAGTGATATTGAGTTAGTTAAGAAGAGCGCGCAACGCGGCACGGACAAGACGCAACGAGCGCTTGTTACCGCGGCTGGCGCCGCGGGCTGGAGTTTGGGCGCATTGAATTCTGTCGCCCGCCTAAGGCGGGCTTGACCTGTCTCGGGACGCCTGACCGAGGCCTCACGGCCTCGGCTACAATTCTCTGTGCCGCTGCGCGGCTTTTCTTCTCGCTACAAAAATTTATGAAAAATCCGAGTAAACGGTTGGCCTAAGGGCCCTTCGGGAAAGCCAGTGTAAGCGAGCCTTGTTTTTGCCCACGATCATGCTGGAACATCTTCGTGCTTACTGTAGTGCTTACGTATCCCCTACTCCTTCTTGCAATCTTGACCTGAGTGGTGGATGCAGGCTGACGCGCCATCGGGCGTCCGCGATGCTGAGTTCCTGGTCTCAGGATGAGAGTGCGGGTTCGGTGCTGACTTTACGCGCACATTTCCTCAAATCGTAGACATTGTATGACGTTCCAGATCAGGCCGATGGCAGTCGTGGACTGGGAGGAGGTCCGCAGTATCTATTTAGAAGGACTTGCGGGTGGTCAGGCTACGTTCGAGACCGAGACGCCAAGTTGGGACCAATGGGACAGCTCGCATCTGACGGTCTGTCGTCTGGTGGCGAGAGCTCGCGAGCAGATCGTTGGATGGGCGGCCCTCAGTCCGGTCTCGCGTCGAGCATGCTATGCCGGAGTCGCTGAAGTCAGCGTTTATGTCCGAGCAAGCTTCAGAGGCCAGGGGCTGGGTGAAGCGCTGCTTCGCGCGCTCATCGACTGCTCGGAGCAAGCGGGCATCTGGACGCTGCAAGGGAGCACGTTCCCGGAGAATTCAGCAAGCTTGCGCCTGCAGGAGCGTTGCGGATTTCGGGTGGTGGGACGACGCGAGCGTATTGCGCGCCATCACGGCGTCTGGCGGGATACGATACTTACTGAGCGCCGCAGTTCGATCGCGGGCCGAGACTGAGTACTTCTATTTGCGGCCAATTCAAAAAAATTAAACCACGGGGAACACTGGGAACACGGGGA
>DASYPF010000122.1:0-7845 GCA_036006905.1 Acidobacteriota bacterium | reverse complement strand
AAGTCGCTCTGAAACGGTTTAGTCCTTAGTGTCCTTGGTGTCCGTTGTGGTCAAAAAGATTTCCACCACCAAGGACACAAAGGACACAACGCAAAAAAGGACATTTGCGTGCTCGTGCCGAAGCAACGACTATTGCAGCACACTCCATATGCCCGGCTTGAGTTGTTGACTTTCGACCTTCGACTTGCGACATCATTCCACAATGCGAGCACCCTCGGCTGCGCTGCACTCGTACAAAGCGGATGGGGCATTGATTTTCGAACGATAAGCTTTCCCAACATCATCTACAAATTGTTGTACGGTCGCTTTGTCCACCAGCGCCACCGCGCAGCCGCCGAATCCCGCGCCGGTCATTCTCGCTCCGTAACAGGCAGGATGCCCGCTTGCGATTTCCGAAATCAGATCCAACTCTGCGCAAGAAACTTCATAAAGATCGCGCAGGCTGTCATGCGATGCCCTCATCAGTTCGCCTGCTTTCGCCAGATTCCCAACCCGCAGCGCCTCAGCCATCTCTACCGGACGGTAATTCTCAACCACTACGTGTCTGGCGCGCCTGAAAGTGACCGCATCCAGGGCATCTTCGTTCTGCTCCAGCAACTGCAGATCGACATCGCGAAGAGACTTCACTTCTGACCGGGCATGGCGAATGACTTCGACGGCGCGCATGCAGCTTGCATGACGCTCGTTGTAGGCGCTGCCGGAGAGCGTGCGCCGAATGCCGGTATCCATGACGATTACAGCCGCATTGCAAGGGATCGGGACCGTCTGGCACTGGAGAGAACGGCAGTCCAGCAGCAGCGCGCAGTTGTGCGACGAAACCGCCGCTGCAAACTGATCCATAATCCCCGAGTTCACTCCGATGTAGCAATTCTCCACCTTCTGGCCGATTCTCGCCATTTGCGCCCCATTCCAGGAGATATCAGAGGACTCACAGATCGCCCGCGCCACGGCCATTTCCAGAGCGGCTGAAGAAGACAGTCCCGCACCAATCGGCACATTTCCCTTTACCGCCAAGTTGACTCCCGAAGTCTCAAATCCAGCCTCTTGTAGCGCCCAAAAGACTCCGGCGATATAGTCGAACCACGTTACTGGAGACGATGGCCCGGGGCGCTGGCTGAAGCGCGGAACGGGCGGCGAATCCCGCCACTCACGAGTCTCGCCAAAATCAGCGGAGTGAACTTTCACCGTCCGGTCGGTTCTTGGCGCAAATGCAACCGTCACGTAGCGGTCAATCGCCATGGGAAGTACGTAACCATCGTTATAGTCGGTGTGCTCGCCGATCAAATTGACCCGGCCTGGCGCCAGGGCGAGTTTGGGAGTTGCGTAGGGGCTGAATTTTTCGGCAAAACTAGTTCTTAAGCCGCAAAGGAGAGAAGAGATGCTGTCGGTCATTGATTTTGTTCCAGAGCGCAGTGAAGCCGCAACCAAAATGAAAAAGCCGTTCACGTCGACGATCACGTGCACGACCACGTCTACGAGCACCGTCGACGTTTACACCAAGAAGGATCGTCAGTGTTATGCTGACGCTAGTTGGGCCAGTGGATACGAGCACGAAACGTGGGCGTGATCGTGAACGTTGACGTGATACCAGACCGTCAAATCTGTTTTTTTTTAGCCAGATTTCACCAGCGCATCACCTCACACATCTTCCAAAACCCGAAGGGTTTATAGAGTATAGCCGGCGGCAAAGCCCGCGTCTTTTGCGGGCGACGCCGCCGGTTGGCCATCCACCCAAAATGAATCGCCCTGAAAGGGCCCAAGAATTTTTCGCGGGGACGTGGCGTTTCATTTGACCCACGCTATCTGTGGGACTGACGCTCTGCGACGCTTTCAGCGTCGGTTGATTTATGGGGCGGTCAACCGGCGGCGTCGCCCGCCTGAGGCGGGCTTTGCCGCCGGCTGTGCTCTATAAACCCTTCGGGTTTTAACGCACCCTTCATCCTCATCCTTCTAACTTTGAATTCGGAACTCGGAACCCGGAACTTTCCTCCTGCCTCCTGCCGACTGATCCAGTCCCCAGCCCCTAGCCCCCAGCCCCCAGGTAATGCCGCTCGGACATTTCTCGCAATCGCGCGGCAGCCATTTCGGCAGTGATGTCTCGCTGTGGTTCTCCGGTGAGCTCATAGCCCACGGCAAATTTCCTTACGGTCGCCGATCGTAGCAGCGGGGGATAAAAGACGGCGTGGAGTCTCCAGTAGTCATACGAGTTTCCCACTGTCGGTCTTCCGTGCCAGCCCATCGAATAAGGGAAGGAGCACTGAAACAGATTGTCATAGCGGGTGGTCAGCCGTTTTAGAATATCCGCCAAAGCCGCACGCTCCTCTTGCGTAAGCTCGGGAATATGAGGCACTCGTCGCCGGGGAATGAGCATGGTTTCATACGGCCAATAGGCCCAGAACGGAACCAGCGCCAACCAATGTTCGTTTTCACAAACCAATCTGTCCCCGCTGCGGCACTCTTCCTGCAAATAGTCCCCCACCAGATCGCGGTGATGACTTTGAAAGTAGTTCTGCATCGCTTTCAGTTTTCTGGCAGGCAGCGTGGGGATCCGCTCGGTTGCCCAGACCTGACAATGGGGATGGAGATTGCTGCACCCCATGATGGTTCCCTTGTTCTCAAAGACTTGCACGTAACCAACAAACTCTTTGGCCCCAAGGGACAAAACTTGTCCCGCCCAGGCGTCCACTACCGCTTGCAGCGCCTTTAGATCCATGCAAGGAATAGTCAGATCATGTCTCGGCGAAAAGCAAATTACACGGCAGATCCCGTGCTCGGCGTGCATGCGGAGCAGCCCTGTTTGTTCGTCGCGCGGCGGGGGAGCGTCGTGGATAAGATCAGGAAACTCGCTGTTCAGTGTGCTCGAACTGCAATGCAGCACACGCTCCGTCTGCGCCGGATCGGGAAGGAGCGCGGAGAAGTCATTGTCAAATATGAAGGTGGAAGTGTATTGGGGATTCCGCGCACTCCCGGCGCGTTCGTTGCCGGGACAAAGATAGCAGCCAGGATCGTACTGCGGGACACCGATGCTTTCCACCGGTTCCACCTGTCCCTGCCAGGGACGGTAGGTACGTTGTGGGGAGCAAAGAACCCATTCGTCAACGAGCAGGTTGTAACGACGATGGGGCCACTGTGTGTCGATCATTGCACCCGGCAATGATAAACGAAATCTGATCCTCCGGCGGGATACCTAATAGCGTCCCCTCCCTCCACCGCGACCGCCTCTACCCCGGCCGGAACCACCGCCTCTGTGCGAGTCACGGCTGCGCTCGCGGGCTTCATTGATGCTCAGCATTCGCCCCCCGAGTTCTTTGCCATTGGTGGCTTCTACAGCCGCATTTAAATCCTGCCCCTCTTCCAGTTCGACAAAACCAAACCCGCGAGACCTTCCGCTGGCCACATCACGCAGCACATCCACCTTCTCCACTTTTACGCCGTTTTCTTTGAAGAATTCTTCCAGGCTCCCTTCGTTGGCTGAAAAAGGAAGATTGCCGACATATAGTTTCTTACCCATGGTTACTCTTGCCCTCCGCCGGGATAAACGCCGGCCAAAATATCAAACTGATGAGGATCGTTCGGGAATATCCGCGATGGAGATTCGAAGCGAGCAATCAGTCAGTTAGATGGTCAGGCTTGTTTATACCATAAATCGGCGGTCACCGGTCAACAGTCATCGGTCATCAGTCATCAGTCATTGGTCAACAGTCATCGGTCATCGGTCATCGGTCATCGGTCATCAGTCAACGGTCATCGGTCATCGGTCATCAAGTCACCGCTGTTCGGTCAAAAGTCATCGGTCTTCACTGGTCCTGAAGTCATCAGTCAACAAGTTCACCAAGTCAGATACGGGCGACTTCTGGCTTGTGAACTTGATGACTTGTGGACCTGATGACCATTGACCGATGATTGTTGACCGATAACCGATGACTGATGACCGATGACTGATGACTGATGACTGATCACTGATGACTGATGACTGATGACCGATGACCGATGACCGATGACCGATGACCTAGTTCGTTTTTGTCAGATTAAACGTTCCTGAACTCGTGGCGTTATCAGTCAAGTAAGTAGCAGTAAAGGTTCCGGAAAGCGAGTTTGAACCAAACGAAAAGTCACGATAGACGGTGTAAACGCTGACTTCTCGGTCCTGAAACGCTTTGCCTCTCGCATAGAAAGACAGCCTGAGAATGCCCCGAATAAGACGTCCATAGATCAGACAAGGCTCTGGGGCGATTTTGGCGCCGTTTGCTTCGCTGATCACCATGTATCCCTTCACATAATATCCTTCAGCCCACAGGTTCGCTTCCCCGCTGAAGGATTTGCCGTCAGCCGACGTGGCGCGCACGCTGTAAACGCGTACCGAGGGAGAAACGGGTACCGATGACATCTGCCCCTGCACCAAGTTAAGCGCCGTTCCGCAGATGGGAATATCGGTTTGCACTTCCAGATGCCCCTTCCCCACAACGGGAGTTTGCGCGAATAGCTCTTTCACAAAGAACGCCTCGTGGCTGAAAGAACCGAGCGTCACCTTTTGAGTCGCAACCCGTGTCCCGTTCTCAGTAAACAAACTTATTGAAACATCCGTCGAGCGTTCCTCAGCATCGGTGTTGGCCAGAGCCAGCGCCAGAGCGGAAAAGTCTTCAAAAGGAATGGAGGAGAAATAGATTTCAGTCGACTCTTGCACGCCCACACTGTCAACAATTCCGGACGCCGACTTCACGTAGTAGGTGAGGTTTCCGTCCAGGGAACTGGCCGTCGTCACGTCTGATCCGGACACAATGGCAAAACCCGATTCAGTACTCGTTCCGGTGATGAGGAGCGTGATCGTGCTGCCTGGGCCAACTGTCAGCGAGATTCTCCCCTTGGTAAGCTGCGTTTTATTTACTACGGCGTTCCAATCTTCGCCATGACCTTTAACCAAAAACAAGGTGCCCAGATAGGGGGCTGTTCCACGATTCGTCAGCGTAATGTGTGTCTCGATTGAGTCTCCAACCGCAACCTGTGCGAAGACCATGTCTTTGTGTGGCATCAAACTTTGAGCTTTCGCGGTACCTGCGACTGCCAACACAATAGCCAGGATCGTTTTGAATCGCATCAGACACCTCCACGGCTTCATCTACATCGAAACACGGATTTTTTAGCAGCGCCTTCTTCCTGAGGCGCCAAAAACAGGAAGCGCTACCGAGAGACTAGGGGCTTCTCCTTAGGATGGTTACCTGAATTCGCCTTAGGGGAAGGAATAATGGCGCGTTTTCAAAAACTTAGAATGGCCGCGCAACCCTCCTAAACCGCCGCGCCCACAAAGAAGTAGGGTATCCGCTGCGATGAAATCAGGCTTTTATCGTATTGACCGAGGGGAATGGGGAATGCGGAATTCGGAATGTATCAATTTCGGATTGCGGATTTCGGATTGCGGATTGAATCGAATGGGGAATGGGAAATGTATCAATTTCGGATTGCGGATTTCGGATTGCGGATTGAATCGAATGGGGAATGGGGAATGTATCAGTTTCGGATTGCTGATGCGGATTGCGGGTCGCCGAGTAATGAAGCGCAGACATGTTTCCAAGACCCGCTTGCTGCCGTAGTTTTTCTCAACAGGGATGAAAGATCAATGACGAATCATTCAATCCGCAATCCGAAATCCGCAATCCGAAATTTATACATTCCGCATTTCGCATTCGACATTCGCCATTCTGCGGTGCCGTCACAGAAATCGCCGTAGAAACTGGACGATCTCCTGCCGCATCTCCGGTGTCTCCTGATGCCCCACGTTATAGCGGAGCAGTTTCCAGGCTTCAGGATGGCCGGCTGCCGCATAAACTTCCTTGAGTTCCCGATCAATGCGATCCAGGCCCGCGGGAGGCGTTAATGGGTCCAAGGTCCCGGCCAACCCCAGATGTGCTCGAGGCGCAATCAGTCCGTTGATCTGGGCGGTGGTGAAATGTTTAAGCAATGAAGGAACAAAATAATAAACGCCATGTCCTTTCAGGTTGTCCGTTTCCATTAACGCCTGGTAATCAGTGAGGCAACAGATGTCCACACATGCCTTCACTCGTTCGTCCAGCGCAGCCACCCACCACGCCATGGTGCTGCCCATCGACATACCTATCGTGCCAAGACGCGCCGGATTGACTTCCGGCCGGCCCAGCAGGTAATCGAGACCTCGAATGGAGTCGTAGACCATCATTCCCCAAAGAACGCGTCCCTGCCATAGCATTTCCTTGAATACGTCCAGTTCGGAGCGCTGCGACCGCTCACCAAACACCCAGGTGTCCATGCAAAGCGCGCAGTAACCGCGCGATGTCAGCACTTCGGCGTAGGGCGGACTTTGAAGAATCCGCCGCCCCTCGATCAATTCTCTCTTTCCCAGCTTGTAATCGCCGCCGTGAGCATGGTTATAGAGAATGGCCGGCACTGTTCCAGAAGTGGCCTTGGGACGCACAAAGTATGCCGGGACTGGTTCAATTCCATTCAAATCAAGCACTAGTTTTTCCAGGAAATAACCAGCCCTTTCTTCGACTGTGACCGTCTCAGCAGAGATGGCGCGCTGGCGCGGCGGAAGATCTGCCAATAGCTGGTAAAGTTCCTTTCGCCGAGCTGCCGAATTCATCGCAGCTTTGCTGCTCTTGCTTGACAACTTGCTATTCCCTCCCCGTCCCGCTCCGGACTTCTCGGAACCAAGCTTCTTCTGCATGCCTGTGGCGAAAAAGAATTCACTAGCGATCAGCCCGCAAAAATGTCGGCGGTTCATGATTAAATCCTCCCGCGAACTGCTGCTACCACTTTGGATATGGAGGATTATAACGGGTGTCGGGTTCGGCCCGCCGATTCAACTGATGACTACGGACTTAAATTAACCACAAAGGACACAAAGCGGCGCAATCAAAAACGTCATTCGTCATCAGTCATCGGTCATCAGTCATCGGTCAGAAACCTGACCATTTGATGGTCGACATAAAATCATCGGGGGCAGAGAAGAAACTGCCCGTTAGTCGTTTGTTATAGCGTTGTCGGCTTAAAATTCTTCCCGGGAGCGCAAATTCTGTTATGACCGATGACTAATGAGCAATGACGGTTTTGTTAGGAATTTGCTGCTTTGTGTCCTTTGTGGTTAATTCAAATTGAAAACTCGACACACCTCTCACGCTTTCTTCCTTTTCTTCTCCACCTCGGCCGGGGCTGTCGGTTGTTTGGATTTGGATGTCTGCATTACGCTCTTTTTGAGGGCATCCATCAGACTGACCACCTTGGCGGGCGGACGAGCGGGCACGGCCTTAATTTCGTGTCCTTTCGCTTTCTGGTTGAGCATGTTTTCCAGCTTTTCCTGGTAAGTGTCCTTCAACAGGTCGATATCGAACGGCTCAGTGAGATTTTCGATAATTTGTTCTGCCAGCTCGACTTCTTTAGGCCGCACCGTCCCCTTGAAATCAACCCTAAAATCCTTCACATCTTTGATCTCTTCCTTGTGATACAGGTCGTACAGCAGAAGCGCCTTACCCCGCGGAGCAATGCAGCCCACGTACTCTTTCTCTCTCATCACGAATTTGACCAGTGCCGCCTTCTGGCTCTCTTCCAGCGCCTGAGTGAAAAGCGCGAAAGTTTTTTGACTATCTCCTTCCGGTGTCAGATAGTAAGGATGGCTGAAATAAATGGGGTCGACCTCCTTCAGGCTCACGAAAGCCATCACGTCTATGTTTCGCGTTGCGGCCACTTCCAGTTTCTCAAAATCGCTCTGCTCCATGATCACGTATTGACCTTTGGCATACTCGTACCCGCGCACCAGCTCGCCGCGGTCGACGGTCCGCTCACAAGTGGGGCAGTAGAGCTGCTGCTTGATGCGAG
>DASYPF010000121.1:0-4925 GCA_036006905.1 Acidobacteriota bacterium | reverse complement strand
ATGTTCTCGGCCACACTCCTTCGGTGAACGACGACAATGAAAATGCCGGCCTCATTTCCCCTGTATCCGCTAGGCGCATAACTCGCTTCATTGTTTCAGGGTGCCACTCCACGCGCCTCCTGACCGTTTTTTCTTCGATTGTGTCTAAGCCGCCTCCGACAGAGTCGGCGCAGCTAAGAGCGTTGAATTCATTTCGGTTTGTTGAATTCATTTCGGTTTATTGATTAAGGGCTGAGTCTCGGCTTTTTGTTATCACTCAGCCCTTAACCTATTACTAATTAGCGGTTCTTAGTCAACGGGCCTGAAATGATGTTTGGCAATCCATTTCGCCACCTTCTTGCCCAACACCGTCCCATCCACTATCGAAGTCCGGAAATGCATCCCGCCATAGATGCGAGCCTCGATTACATCTTTAATGAGGTCATCTGTACTCGTGTATGTGCGCGCCGTTCCTGTGACCGTGCTTGTGAAGGTCATTGTGATGTTCTTCGTGCCGAAGAACTGCCTGAGGATTTCCGCGAATGCTGCGGTCCCAAAACCGTGCGCAGCAGGGTATTCGGGGTGTGGCGGGGTTACCGCGAGCGGCGTCCAGTTCGCGTCAGCCTCTGTTGCAGGATTGTCGTCGGTGTCTGCGGCGCGAATGGCCGTCACTGGCCGCCAGAAATTGTAATGATACTTGGAATCCCAGCCCGCGATTTGAACATCGGCATAGGTGACCATAAATATCGCGAAGAGCCGCGCGTTGTCGGCTACGCTGAGTTCTCGCTCGATGGCCAACTGCCGTAGATTGCGACTCCAGAAGGTTGGGGGGGATTCGGTATGGAACCGACCCGTTTCAGTCTGCTCGGCGGTGCGCTCGGTGCTGTTGGCAGAGCCGAGCCTCTTGACTTCGTTGAAGTCCGCCGCGTATTGCTCGCTGGTCAACGCGGGCGGGCCTTCGGCGCGGAACTGAGACGGCTCCAGCAACGCGAACGGTTTAACCTGCGCCAGCCATGGCGTGGCCGGTGGGCTGAACGCGGGAGGAGTTAGCTGGTAGACACCGGGGCCGCTCCCCACGCTATATTGAACAACATTGTTTCTGCCGTCATTGGCTCGCAATTCCATTATCCCTGCCGCAACCTCTTCGCCGATGGCAATTCCTCTTGTCTTTGCTTCGCTATCGGGGATAGCCGCGAGCGATATGCCATAAGCCGCATCGAGGGTTGTTTTCTGTTCAGGAAAGAGCGCGAGGAGAACATTGTATGCCGCGGACGCTGCTGCCGCTTCTTGTGAAGCTTTTCGGGTCTTGCCGCTGGGCTTCACAGCGAAGACCGTGTAACGGCGATCAATTGAGTTCACCGCATCATAAATCGCGGCGTGGACCATTGCGAAGTGGATGCCGGGAGATTTTCCTGCCCTGACTATCGAATTGGTTGCCACTTCATTCCAATACGTGACCACGTCGGCTCGGGCGCTGGCCGACAAGAACATGGAAACGATTATGAGCGGCAAGACCTTTTTCAATAACGAGAGTTTTTTCCGACTACTGACATTTTGTTTCTCATAGACATTTTGAATTAGCATAACGACCTCCAATCATCGTTTGGGCGGCTTGGTGAAGCGGCCAGCCGCGAGTTTGAATTCGATGGGCCTATCCCGAAGCGGATTGCTTCACCACCTGTGAGTTTCAAGAAAAGCGACTTCCGTTTGCGAAGAGTCATCTTCTTTTCTGGGCGCAAGCCCTACGGCTGCCCACTCGCACACGCGAGAGTCTGTAGTGAAACCTCTAACGGCAGCCACGATTCTTCTTTCCGTCACGCCGTCGGCTCACCGGCTCAGCAAGAAACCGTGGACCCGGCGACTGGCATCGGTGTAGCCACCGACGATGTCTCCCCGGGCGTTGATGCCGAACGTAGTTGTGACTACAGCGTCAGGAACGTCGATCGTGCGGAACTCGCCGCGGCTAATCGCGAAGCCGTGGGTTACGGTTGTTGGCCCGGGCACGCATGGGGACGCGTTATCGCAGTAGAAGCCCACAATGTCGCCGCGCTCGTTGATGCCGCCTTTGTCCACAGAAACGGATTTTCCGTTGGGAAGGGAGAGCGCGGTGAACTCGTCTTTCCTCCAGAGGAAGAGATCTTCCCCGTGGGTGGCGTTCACGAAGCCGCCAGCGATCTTCCCGTGGTTGTTGATCGCGAAGGCGTGCGTCTCGAAGGCCTCCGGGGCGTCGAGGATGGTGAACTCACCGTCGCGGAGCAGAAAACCACGATAGTTGCCATTGCCTGGCACTCCGCACACAGCAAGGGTACAGTACCGGCCAACGATGTCCCCGCGCTCGTTGATTCCCAAGGCGTTGGTGAACGTCGACCCGGGAGGATCAAAGGACGTAAAGACGCCTTCCTTCAGCAGGAATCCATGCCTCTGGGTCGGTGCGGACGGAAGCGCGTACTGACCCACGATGTCAGCATTCTCGTCGTTGATCGATGCGGCCACGGTGAAGCTGGAGCCGGGGAAGTCAATCGTCATGAACTCGCCGTCCGGAGTGCGTAGGAAGCCATGTGTTCGGCCGGCCATTGCGTACCGCCCGACGATGACACCATCGTTGTTGATGTCCAGGGCGACGTTCGACACCGCTCCGGGCACGTCTATAGTCGTGAACGTTTCGATCGCGCTGCTGTCATCCGTCGACGCTGCATGCACGCCCGTGCTTGCTGGGCTGGATGCCGATACAGTGATGCCTGCCGGCGGCATCGCGACCGTCGCCGCTGTAGCGAACACGAACAAGAGCCCCGACTTTGCGAGAGTTTTCAGAGTCTTCTTTTTCATACTCACCTCCTTATGTTTTTTGAAAGTCACCCAATGTGGCTCTCGGCTACTAACGCGAGAACGAGGAGTGAAACGTCTAACAGAGGGCGGGAGCTTTGACGCCGTGCCGCGGTTGCACGTCCTGGTTTTTTGCTCGACGTACAAGACGCCGCTGTAAAATTCCCCCAACGAAGGAGATTGGGTGAAATCGTTACTGCCAAGGAACTGACGCGCACCCCGGTGCAGCCGCTGCAGTAAACCTGTGGCTTCGATTCTATATTCGTAATATAATTCGCGACGGTCGGTGACTTCAGAGACGAAGGTCACTTGAATGAGCTCCTCGTCAAAAGGAATAACCGAACTGCTGGTTGCCTGGGGCAATGGCGATCGGGGGGCCCTCGATCAGCTGACTCCGCTGGTATACGACGAACTGCATAGGCTGGCTCATCAATACATGAGAAGGGAACGGCCCGGACACACGCTACAGACCTCGGCGTTACTCAATGAGGCATTTGTCAGACTGGTAGACCAAAGAGATGTGCAGTGGCGAAACCGCGCCCATTTTTTCGGCATCGCCGCTCAGATGATGAGACGCATTCTCGTTGATTACGCCCGCGGTCGTCACTATGCTAAGCGCGGAGGCGGCGGGCAACGGGTTTCGCTTGATGAAGCGATGCTTGCATCCGAGGCGCGAGCGGCAGAGGTGGTAGCGCTGGACGAGGCGTTGACCGCTCTCTCCGATGTAGATCAGAGAAAGAGCCAGATAGTGGAGCTTCGGTTCTTCGGCGGCCTGAGCATCGAGGAGGCAGCCGAGGTTTTGGGAGTTTCCCCCGGTACGGTCAAGCGCGACTGGACGCTGGCGAAGGCATGGCTGCACCGCAGGATCAGCAAACAGGATTAAAGATGAAGGCCGATCGCTGGAAGCAGATAGATGATGTGTTCCACGCTGCTCTCGAGCGCGATCCCGAGCGGCGCGCTGCGTTCATCGATCATACTTGTGCCGGCGATGAGACATTGCGAAAGGAAGTTGAGTCTCTTATCCGCTCCCACCAACAAGCAGCAAGCTTTATCGAATCTTCGGCGGGCGACCTGGCCGCTGAGATGCTCGCACCGGGTCAAGATAAGCCGGTTGGGCGGTCTGTAGGGCCATATAAGATCCTCGAGTTTTTAGGCGCCGGCGGCATGGGAGAAGTGTATCTGGCCGAAGACAGCAGGCTGGGCCGGCGCGTCGCAGTCAAATTGCTGCCAGCTGAGGCCACTCGAGACGAAGAGCGATTGCATCGCTTCGAGAGGGAGGCTCGCGCCGCTTCAGCGCTGAATCATCCGAACATCATTACCATCCACGAAATCGGGCAAGAAGCGGACGCGCATTTTATCGTCACCGAATACATTGAAGGTCAGACTCTGCGCCAGCACATGTCAAGCACCAGAATGACAATGGGCGAAGCGCTTGATACTGCCATTCAGGCGGCAAGCGCTCTGGAAGCCGCGCATAAGGCGGGAATCGTGCATCGAGACATCAAGCCCGAAAACATAATGGTGCGGACCGATGGATTGCTCAAAGTTCTCGACTTCGGGTTAGCCAAACTAGCTGACACGCATTCGGCCGATACCGAGGCATCGGCGCGGGCTAAAGTTCTGACACGGACCGGTGTGGTGATGGGCACCGTGACTTATATGTCACCCGAGCAAGCGCGTGGCCTCGCCCTCGACTCTCGAAGCGACATTTTCAGCTTAGGCACAGTGATCTACGAGATGATCGCCGGACGTCTGCCATTCGATGGCGAAACCACGAGCGACCTTATCGTCTCGATTTTGGAGAAGGACCCGCCGCCACTTTCCGAGTATGAGCCGGAAGCGCCGAAAGAACTGCAGCGGATAGTCAAGAAAGCGTTGGCCAAGGATCGCGATGAACGATACCAGGCAGCCGAAGATTTGCTGAACGATCTGAAGACCCTGAAACAGGAGTTGGAGCTTCGGTCCAAACTGAACGCTGCGTCGACCGGCGAAACCCGGCGATCAGTTGATACGGACGAGACCAGAGCAACTCAAACCGATCAAGTAGGGCAGAGGCGCGCTACATCGGGGGTTGAATACTTATGGGCGAATCGTGGTGCGAGGAGGAAGCTGGCGATTGCCGT
>DASYPF010000120.1:0-5443 GCA_036006905.1 Acidobacteriota bacterium | reverse complement strand
GCCCGCCCCAAAAAACGGGCCGGGCTGGTTTGAGCGGAGATGATCTGCTATCCCAGGGCTTCGCAAGCTCCGCCCTGGGCTCTATTCTTCCGCCCAGCCAAAAAGCGGCTGGGCTAGGCGCGGCTTTGCCCGGCGCGCCGTCTGTGGTCCTTTATGCTTCGCATTACCATCTAGCTGCCCGAGATATTGGGCCGGCAGGAGCGCCTCTCAGAACGGAATGTCATCGTCGGTGATCCCGATGTCGGGTGTTGCCTCAGACGTTTGCGCCTGCACGGGGGCTTGTACCGGCTGCCGCGGACTCTCGCGTGTGGCTCCGGTTCCTCCGCCTTCCGCTTTGCTGCCGAGCATGACCATGTTGGTGGCGACGATTTCCGTGGTTCTCCGTTTATTGCCGTCCCGGTCATCCCACTCGCGGGTTTGCAGCCTTCCTTCAATGTAAATCAGCCTCCCTTTGGTCAAATATTGCCCGCAAATCTCCGCCAGCTTGTCCCAAACGACAATATTGTGCCACTCGGTTCGCTGCTGGCGTTCGCCGTTCTTGTCCTTCCAGTTTTCATCAGTCGCCAGTGAAAAATTCGCCACCGGCGAGCCCGAAGGCGTATACCTGAGCTCAGGATCTTTCCCCAACCGCCCTACCAAAATCACTTTGTTTACTGAAGACATCTTTGTTGCCTCCTTTTCCCAAACTTAACTCCGTGGTTGAGGAATTTGCGAAAGTTTTTTTATTTTTTTAGCCGGGCTTCTTTTTAACCTGCCGAGGAGCGCTAGCTGGCTGCCGAGGCGCCGGTTCGATGCCCATGCGCCGCAGTTCCTGCTCGGCCAGATTGGCTTCCGGAGAGTCTGCGAAATTTGCATACACATATTGCAACTGCGCAATCGCGTCGGCGGTTTTCTGCAGCGCCGCCAGAGCCATGCCTTTCTTAAAGTACGCGGTCGGGACTTTGTTCCCCTTGGGATAGAGCTGAATCAACTGATCGAACGCCTGTATGGCCTGGTCGTATTTTTTCTGGTCGAAATAGGAAACACCGATATAGTACATGGCGTCGTCGGACAGCTCGGTGTTGGGAAACTTCTGCAAAAACTCACGGAACGCCTGAATCGCCAGATCGTAGTTGCCCAGCAGATAATCGTTATAGGCAGTGCTATACATCTGATCGGGCGGCACATTGACGGTGCTTCCTCCGGCGCTTCCTCCCGTCAGCACGCTCAGCTTATTTTCCGTGACCGCCTTGCCTTCTTCAAACTTCTGGGAAACGGTGGCGATGCGGCTGTTGGTGTCATCCAGCTTGAGTGAAAGCGTCTGCACTGCCTGGGTCAGTTGATCGGAGATCTGCTTGCTGTCGGCCCGATTGTTTTGGAGCGTCTGATTCAGCCCATCCAAAGATACTTTCAGCCCTGCGACGCGATCGCTCAACTGCTCGAGCAAAGTTTTCAGAATGGCGTCATTTTCGGAGACACTCTTTTGCAGCAGTTGAATCTGGCTGGTCAGTTGCAGTATGTCGCTTTGAAGGCGAATCAGCTCTTCCTTTGTTCCCGCAATGCCAGCTCCACTCATTAGAGTGAAAGTGAGTAGAAGAATAACTACTCTGCCGAATGTGGTTCCAAGCCGGCGGTCAGCCTCGGACGTGGGTCGACCAATACAACGGGGTGAACCGATATGGCTTGGGCCATTTCTGGAAGCGAGGTCCATCGTCTTATCTCCTGAGAGTAAAATGCGCTCTGCGGTTTTGCGCCCAAGAGGATTCATCGTGTCCCAAAGCAAAGGGGCGTTCCTCTCCGTAAGAAATCGTCTCCAGGCGCGACGCGCTGATTCCCAGCGAAACCAAATAACTCTTAACCGATTGCGCTCGCCGGTCTCCCAGCGCAAGGTTATATTCGGCAGTGCCGCGGTCATCGCAGTGTCCCTCCAAAATAAAGGAGACATTCGGGAACCTGCGCAGGTATTCAGCGTCCTGCTTTAGAATCTCCTGCGCGTCGTGCCGCAGGTCGTACTGGTCATAATCAAAGAACACATCCTTGATCAAGCCCCGGCGCATGATGTCTTCAATATTCCTGATTTCGTCGCTCGGCGGAGTCACGGCAGTCGGCTCTCCTTCGGTCACCGTAACCCGCGTGCTGGCCGACGCCGATCCCAGACGGTTCGAAGCAGTGGCCGTGTAAGTCGTCGATTGCAGCACCGCCAACTTGAGCGAGCCGGATGCCGGCACGGATCCGACCCCGTTGTCGATCGTAAAATGTTCAGCATCGGTGGATCCCCAGGAGAGCGTGAAGCTCTCACCGGACCGCAGTGTAGATGGTTCGGCGCTGATCTGTACGGTCGGTTCTCTGGTAGGACCGGAGACGGTTGCGGCCGCGGTCGGGCGGCTGCCTCCTGGAGAAGGCGCTGACACTTGCGCCGGTTTCCTCTTGCACGCAAACATCAGCATCACCAGCACGACAAGCAGCAACACATGAAACCCACCAGCACGCGCCTTAAGCATTTTTGGCTCCTCCGGAGATTAACAGCATGTTGAAAGATTAGCGAAGTGAATTTGTCATTGCAATGGATACCCGGACCATGCAGGGTTGGAGTTAGCGCCACTGTGAGTAATCTGGCGAAGATTTTGACCGTCTGCGTTCATGATGAAAAGCTGAGTTCCTCCCGTGCGCGAAGATTCAAAAGTGATATGGCGGCTGTCAGGCGACCAGCTCGGGTTTTCGTTGAAAAGGCCGGTATGGGTCAACTGATAGATCTGACCGGTGGCCACGGTCAGAAGGAATAGGTCGTAGCTGTAGCGCTTGGGCGGCTGCCAGGCGTAAACGATGAATCTGCCGTCGGGAGACCAGTTGGGCGAGACCGCCTGCCCCCCTTCGCCCACCACTCGCCGGACGTTCGAGCCGTCCGCATCCATAATGAAGATTTGAGGATTTCCCGCGCGGTCGGAAACAAACGCGATCTGCCGTCCAGTGGGACTCCAGGTAGGAGAGAAGTCGGCACCGGGAGAATTTGTGACGTTGCGTTTTCCACCGCCATTCTTGTCGGCCACGAAGATATCGGTGTCGCCTCGGCTGCTCCGGGAACTGAAAGCAATGGTGTTACCATCGGGAGAAAATGCCGGCATGTGGTTGAAGCTCCCCTGAGCGGACAGGGCGGCACGCGCGCCGGTGGAAAGTTCCTGAGAATAAATTGCAGGCAGACCAGAGATGAAAGACGCAAACACGATCCGGTTGCCATCGGGAGACCACGCGGGACTCAAATTGATCGAACCATTGTTGGTGAGCATCTGTACGTTGTAACCGTCATAGTCAGCGACCGCGATTTCCTTGCCGCGCGATCGCTTCGTTTCAAATGCGACCCGCGTACGTGCGACTCCTTTGGACTGGCCCGCGGAAAGTTTTTCGACAATGGCATCGGCGATGCGATGGGCCGCTTGCCGCACCTGCGGAAGCCTGAAGCGAAAGCGCTGCCCTGTAATCTCCTGGCGTGTCTTGGCATCGTAGAGCCAGCTCTCCAGCACGATTTCATTTCCCGAAGCCTGTAAATTGCCAAAGGTGATGAACTCGGCGCCGATGGTGGGCTGAGTGAAATCTTCAAACTTCACATCTTCCGGCTGGCGAACCGGCTGCAATGGAAAGAAGCTTGGGCTGGGCAATCGAAACAAGGCGGAAAACTTCAGGTCCGCCCACAAGACGTCGTTAAAGGTTTTGAGAGCCGACTCTGTCTCCGAATTGGTGTCCCCCTTCGGGGAATATCCAACCACAGCCAGTGAAGTGGCGGCTTCCGGGATGGGACGGATCTTTATCCCCTGCTCCTGTAGGATGGTTGCAGCGGCGTCAGGAATCTCGGCTCGCACCCGGCCAGCGGCCGAGTATGGGACGGCGCGCGTTGCAGCCGAGCGGTTTGCCAGCGGCTGAACCGCAATTTCCATCGCCTTGTCCCTATTCCACTCTGCCCAAGCAGGGAGCGCCAGCAGAGAAATCGCTATGGCAAAAGACTTAAAACTCATTATCGTCCTTTCTCTGGAGGGTATTCGAAATAACAGATGAAGCGCACCGTCCGATTTTGAAATTCCGCCGGAGGGCGGGGAAGGGGATTGGAAGACCGGATGGCCCGTTCTGCGGCCAAATCATAGAACGAAACGCCGCTTGACTGTTCCCTCACGATGTTGTCGATGCGGCCGTTGGGCAGGATGTCAAATCGAATTACTGTGGCCAGCCGCCTTCCAGCAAGTGATTCGAAATTGGTGCGAAGCCAATTCTCTCCGATTCTTTTCTCAACCTGGCGGGCGTACCAGGAATCCATCAGCGGATCGTTGCCGCTGCCCTGTCCGATGCGAACGCCTTCGCCGCCTCCGTACCCGCCTCCGGAGCCAGCGGAACGCCCGGATCCGCCGGCTCCGGGTCCGGTCTCACGCGGGATTTGATTTGCCGGCTGATCTGTACCGCCGGTGATTCCCCTTCGCACCTTCGCAAGCAGTTCAGGTGTCAGTGTGGGAACTTTCTCATTATCCGAGCTTTCTGGGGGGGCGGGCTGCGTGGGCTGTTTCGACTTCGCCCGCTCTTTTATTTTTCGCGCCGGTACTTGGAATTCGTCCTTCTGAGGCGCAGCTTCCACCACTTTCTGCTTGGCCGGCTCTGGCATCGTCGTTGCAGGTGGTTGCGGCCTGAGGGAGGGCTTGAATAACTCTCCGGTGCCTCCATCGAGCGCGCCCGTCAAATTGACTCGTAGTGTTTCGCCGCCCTGGCCGCCTCCTGGTCCGGTCCCAAGGAAAACAACCGGCGGCGGAGACAGCTCCTGGAGAAACACGATGGAAAAGAAGAGCAGCAGATGCAACAGAAGGGAACCGTACAATCCTCTTCGCAGCCCTGGAACTTGTATGTGTGAAGACAAAACCGCGGATTGCATTAATGCTCCGGCTTCCAAACCTTAGTCACCACTTGGATATTGCGGTACCCGGACAGCCGCAACCGGTCAAATACGGCGACTATCGTCTTCCATTTCACGTCACGATCTGCACGCAAATAAATGGGTTGCTTTTTGTCGGGGACTTCCTTTTGCAGCAACTGGGGCAGCGCGTTGTAATTGACCGGATCAGAGCGAAAGTACAGCAAGTCATCAGCGCTGATAGAAATCACAACCCGGCTGGAAGGATCCACCTCTGCTACTGTCCGGGTCTCGGGCAAGTTGACGTCAATGCCGGTTTGCAGGATGGGAGCGGTTACCATGAAAATGATCAACAACACCAACACTACATCGACCAGAGGCGTAACGTTGATCTCGGAGAGGGAAGTGGTTGTTTTGGAAACTGTTTGAAAAGCCATAGCTAAATTCCGGGACATAGTCATCGGTCAACAGTCATCGGTCATCAGTCATCGGTCATCAGTCAGGTCAAGTCGATAGGTCAGAAAGTCAATAAGTCAGGAGTCGATAGTATCTGACTTGTGACCTACTGAGCCATTGACC